>NZ_JBHVDM010000027.1:0-82157 GCF_042802775.1 Nocardia sp. NPDC057455
GCGGTGGTGTTGGGGTTGGTTTTGGTCTCGTCGGCGGCGGGGGGGTGGTCGGCGGGGGGGTCGCGGGCGCGCCCCCCGGCGCCGCCCGCCCGGTTCCTGGCATCTGCATCAGTGATGCGGAGCCATGTCGTGCAGACGTCCCGACACCGTCGGCAGCGCCGCTACCGCGACCACCGCCGTCACCACGCCGACTACCCATGCGGTCCAGGATGCGCTGCGGTACTCCGTGAAGTCCATGACCCACGGGGAGAGGAACAGCAGCGCGCCGCACAGGCCCATCACGTAGTCCGCCGCCGCCATGTCGGGGCGGGCCATCTGTGCCAGACCGGTGAGAGCGATGAGCACGCCGAGCACGATCAGCGACCACATGGCGTTGTCGTTGGTGTCCACCCAGAGGGGGGACAGCGCGGCGAAGGCTCCGAGCACGACAGCCAGAAAATCCTGCGCGCGGCTCTCGGTGAACATGGGTACCTCCTCGAGCTATGAGTATGTGCTGTCTTCGGTATATCCCTGATTGACCGACCGATCAATATCGGAACGGGAACAATTGCGCGGCTGTTGCTCGCCCATTGACGCGTGATGGCCGTCACAGGGGAATGAACCAAGCAGAGGTTAGGGTGGGCTTCGTCGCACCGCCGGTTCCGTGGAATCGGCTGCCGGTTCCAAGGAAGGGATGGCCGCATGACCGCGCCGATCGTGATCGTCGGAGCAGGCCTCGCGGGCCTGCGCACCGCGGAGGAACTGCGCCGGGCGGGCTACGCCGGTGAACTCGTGCTCCTCGGTGACGAGCCGCGGCTGCCCTACGACCGGCCGCCGCTGTCCAAGCAGTTCGTCCGCGGCGAGACCGACGACACCACGCTGCGTCCGAGCGAGTTCTTCGCCGAGAAGCAGATCGATCTGCGCTCGGGCACCGAAGCCGTCGGGGTCGACACCGGCGCGCGCCGCGTCCGCCTCGCCGACGGAACGACGCTGGACTACGACCAGCTGATCATCGCCACCGGCCTGCGCCCGCGCCGCCTTCCCGGCCTGCCCGATCTCGGCGGCGTGCACGTGCTACGCGGTCATTCCGACGCCGTCGCCCTGCGCGCCGACCTCAGCGGCGCCCGCACGGCGCTCGTCGTCGGTGCGGGCTTCATCGGCTGTGAGCTGGCCGCGAGTTTCCGGGCGCAGGGGGTGGATGTCGTGCTGGTGGAACCGCAGGCGACGCCCCTGGCCTCGGTGCTCGGCAGCGAAGTGGGCGAATTGGTGGCGCGGATGCACCGCGCGGAAGGGGTGGATCTGCGCTGCGGTATCGGCGTGGACACGCTGCTCGGCGACGAGGCAGGGCGGGTGCGTGGCGCCCGGCTGTCCGACGGTAGCGAGATCGCCGCCGACCTCGTCGTGATCGGGGTCGGCTCGCGGCCGGTGACCGAGTGGCTGAGCGATTCGGGGATCGCGCTCGCGGAACCGTCGGCCGGCGGCGGGGTGCTGGCCGACGAGGTGGGGCGCACCTCGGTCGCAGGCGTGTGGGCAGTCGGCGATGTGGCGGCGTGGTTGCACGACACCGGCTCGCGCAAACGCGTCGAGCACTGGACCAACGCGGGCGAACAGGCCAAATTGGTCGCCTGCGCGCTGCTGGGGGCGCAACCACCCACGGCCGCGCGCGTGCCGTACTTCTGGAGCGATCAGTACGACGTCAAAATCCAGGCCCTCGGCACCCCCGGCGCGACCGACGAGGTGCACATCGCCTCCGACGACGGCCGCAAGTTCCTCGCCTACTACGCCCAGGGCGGCAATCTCACCGGCGTCGTCGGCGCGGGCATGACCGCCCAGGTGATGAAGGCGCGCGCCAAGATCGCCGCGGGCGCGCCGGTGACGGAGTTGCTGACGCCCAGCTGACCTCACGCCTGGGCGCGAGGCCGGGCTCTGGCTAAACGCGGCTGCCGCGCGACTCGACCACGGCGGACCGCCGGCGAGTTCTGCGCCATCATGCCCGCATCCCGGCCCCGGAACCCTCGGTGATGACCATGCCCTTGGCCAGAGCCGGGCCGACAGCGGCGGATGAGTGCCAGGGTCGGACGAACCACTCGCGTCGTCGGCAGCCCTCGTGCCCGGGCGGACACACACTCTGTCGAGTTCACGGACCGGACTTCGCGTGGCGGGCGAATCCGGGCAGGATCCGGCGGCACCGCGTCGTCCGGCGGTGGGCCCGCCGCTGTCGTGGGAACGTTCGCCGCGCTCGAACGCCCTGCGGTGCTGTCATGGGGCTGTAATACGGTGGTGCGGTGATCGTCGCGCTCATCGACTCGGGTCTGGGGTTGCTGCCCACCTCCGCTTGGTTGCGCAAGCTGCGGCCGGATGTGGATCTGCTGCTGCAACTGGATCCGGAGGGCGCGCCGTGGGGGCCGAAACCAGAAGACTGGGTGGTCGAGCGGGTGGTGAACGCCGCGCGGACCTCACTCCGGTCGGGCGCCGAGGTGATCGTCCTGCCCTGCAACACGGCCAGCGTCACCGCGCTGGAGCACGTGCGCGCCGACGTCGGGCCCGAGGTGCCGGTGATCGGCACCGTGCCCGCGATCAAGCCCGCGGCGGCCGTGTGCCGATCGGTGGCGGTCTGGGCCACCGCGGCGACCACGGCCAGCCGGTATCAGGCCGATCTGATCGCTGAATTCGGCGGTGACGCCGACGTGGTCGGCGTGGCATGCCACGGGTTGGCGGACGCGATCGACCGTGGTGATCTGGCCGCCGCCCACGCGGCGATCGCCGACGCCGCCGCGCGTACTCCACCGGAGGTCGAGGGCGTGGTGCTCGGCTGCACGCACTACCCGCTGGTCACCGACGCGATCGTCGCCGCGCTACCGAACGGCGTCCGCCTGTTCGACAGTGCCCAAGCCGTTGCGGCGCAGACCATTCGGCGCATCGAGGCGCTGGGCCGCCCGAGCACCGGCGACGGCGAGATCCGGGTGCTCAACAGCGGCCGCCCCGGTGCGCTGCCGGCCAGCGCGGCCGCCTTCGAGTCGGGGCGCGTACTGGGCGCGCAGGGATGAACCGCGGTCCGGCATCGCGCTCGCCGCGTTGACGACCTGTCCGCGCTGACGGCGGCCGCTGGCGCACAGATCATTCGGAACAGGAGCGTGGTTCGATGAGCGACTCGGTGACCGCGGCCGACGTGCAGGCGGCTTTGCGGGAACTGGCGAATCCGGCCGAAGCGACGCACTTGCAGCGGTTCTTCAAGACCGGTCCGGGCGAGTACGGCGAGGGTGACGTGTTCCTCGGCGTCCGGGTCCCGGTGAACCGTGGTGTCGCGAAACGCTTCGCGGCGCTTCCGTTGGACGAGGTCGACAAACTGCTCGACAGCGACGTGCACGAGGACCGGTTCGCCGCGCTGGTCATCCTGAACGCGCGCTTCGCCGCGGCGTCGCGGCCGCGCTCCTTCGACGACGCCGCGCGCGCCGCCATGGTGGAGCTGTATCTGGCGGCCGTGCGGCGCGGCCGGGTGAACAACTGGGATCTCGTGGACGTGTCGGCGGAGAACATCGTCGGCCCGTGGCTGCTGGACAAACCGCGTGACCTGTTGTTCGAGCTGGCGCGGGTCGAGTCGCTCTGGGAGCGGCGGGTAGCGCTGCTGTCCACCTTCGCCTTCATCAAGGCGGGCGACGCGTCGACCACCTTCGCGCTGAGCGAACTGCTGCTCGGCGACCGCCGTGATCTGATCCAGAAGGCAGTGGGCTGGATGCTGCGCGAGGTCGGTAAGCGGGTCGACCGGAGCCTGCTGACCGGCTTCCTCGACCGGCACGCACCGGCCATGGGACGTACCGCGTTGAGCTATGCGACCGAACATCTGCCGCCCGAGGTCCGCGCCGAATACCGCGCGCGATAGTCACCGCAATCGGACGGCTATCAGCGCTGTTCCGGGCGAACGCAAAGTTGCGTTCGAAATGGCGGCTCGATCAGAACTGGATCTTCAGGTGGTCGGTCACCGGATGCGCTTGGCAGCCGAGAATGTAGCCGTTCTCGATATCCTCCGGGTCGAGAATCTCGGCGTTGTCCATTTCGACCTTGCCCTCCAGCACCGTGCAGGCGCACGAACCGCATTCGCCTTCCTGGCAGGAGTAGGGCACATCCAATCCCTTGGCCAGCATGATGTCCACCAGCGTCTGCTTGCGCGGCCATTTCAGCTCGTGCACTTCGCCGTCCAACTCGACCTCGACCGTCGCCGCGTCGGCGGCCTCCTCGTCGGAGACCTCGACCGGCGCCTGGTCGGCGAACGGGTCACCGGCCAGTGAGTTGAACACTTCGGCGTGCGTGCGGGCCCGCGGCACGCCCACTTGTGCGAGCGCGTCGTGCACCCGGTCCATGAACGGCTTCGGCCCGCACATGAACGCGTCGTAGCCGCGATACGGGGCGACCAGGGTGGCCAGTGCGTCGGCCGTCGGCAAACCCTGCAGATACTCCAGCCAGTGGATCACGGTGAGTCGCTGCGGGTGCTTATCCGCCAGATCGCGCAGCTCACCGGCGAAGATCACCGACTCGTGGTCGCGGTTGGCGTAGACCAGCACGATGCGGCCGGTGCCGCGGGCCAGCGCCGACTTCAGGATGGACATCACCGGCGTGATGCCGCTGCCCGCGCCGAACAGCAGCAGATCCTCGTCCAAGTCTTTCGGGGTGAAGACGCCCGAGGGCGGCAGCACCTCGATCTGGTCGCCCGCTCGAACGTTGTCGCACACCCAGTTCGACCCGTAACCGCCTTCGGTCCGCTTGACGGTCACCTTCGGGCGGTCGTCGGTGTGCGGCGAGCTGGCCAGCGAGTAGCACCGCGCCACCGAGCCGGTTCGGTCGCTGGGGATGCGCAGGGTGAGGAACTGGCCCGGCTGGTAACGGAATTTCTCGGCCAGCTCGTCGGGAACGTCGAAGACCAGCGAGCGGGTATCGGCCGTCTCGGTGATGACCGCGGACACCCGCAGCACGACCGAGCGCGAGCCGTGTGGAACCTCGACAGTCGTCATGTCGTCCTCTCGAACCTGGCACGGGCTTCCCGCGACGTCAAAACTAGAACGTGTTTCAGTTTCATCGTACGTCGGGCGTCGCCTGGCGGACAAGCTGGGCCTCCAGCCCGGCGATCAGCACCTCCATGCCGAAGTCGTAGGAGTAGCGTCCGCGCAGGTCACCGATATGCCGCGTAGCCCGCTCGACAACGGGGGGCAGCGTGACGTCGGCGGGCGCGGAGCGGTCGCGCGGGTTCACCCGGCTGCGGCCGAACAGGTAGGTGTGGATGGTCGCGTAGGCGGCCAGGATGTTGCGGTCGCCGAAGCCCGCGTCGTCCAGGATGTCCATGATCGCGGCGATCAGGTCCAGCTGTTTGCCGAGCATCTGCTCGATGAGAATGTCGCCGAGGCCGGGATGCTTGCGCAGCTTCTCGTCGATCTGGTCGACGAGATCGCGCAGCCGGTGCTGCCACGGCCCCGATTCGGTCGGTGGCGTGCGCACTCCGGTCAGTGCCGCGCTGGCGACGAGGTCGAGCAACTCGCGTTTGTCGGCGACGTAGTAATAGGGCGCCATCGGGGAGACGCCGAGTTCGCGGGACAATCGCCGCATCGACAATTTCTCGACGCCGTCCTCGCGCACCACCCGCAGTGCGGCTTCGACGATCTCGGATTCCGACAGCGTTCCATTCGTAGTGCTCGCGGGCCCTCCGTGGTTACGCAAGCTTCCGCCTCCAGGCCTGATGCGCACACCACTCGGTGCTGCCGCCCCCGTTCGCCTGCATTCGTCCGACTCCCATGCCACCTCTACCACTGCGGGCTTGTGTCGCCCGTCACATTCTGTTCAGCTGCTTGCCATCCGCAGTCTAGAGCGCGGGGTATCGGTCTCGTCGCCGCCTGTTCCACTCGGCGTGCGGCCGAACGGGCCGGTCGAGCGGGTCGTGGGCCTGCCGATTCCTCGGGCTCGCCGATCCGCTGGCTGAAACCTGTTCTTTTGTCAGTTGATGACGTTATTGTGTGAGCACGAACTGCACCGGGCAGTTCGCACACGGATCGTCCTCACGGAGGTAGCCATGCCGGAATACGGGTCCATCGGACACGCCGACACCGACAACACCGGACGGATGGAGACCGCCGCCGCGCGGTCGGCCGAAGAGGCGCCGCTGGTCGAGGAGAGCCTCATCGAAGAGGTATCCATCGACGGCATGTGCGGCGTCTACTGACGGGCGGCGGACGATCATGCTCGATCTCGATACCCGCTGGCAGCTGCACCCGCGAGTGGCGTTGCGCCCGGAGCCGTTCGGCGCGTTGCTCTATCACTTCGGCACGCGCAAGCTGTCCTTCCTGAAGAGTCCGCGGATCGTCGAGATCGTCCGGTCGCTGCCGGAGCACGCGTCGGCCCGCACCGCCCTGCATGCGGCGGGCGTGCCGGACGCGGGTGCGGGCGCCTACGTCGACGCGCTGACCCAGCTCGCCGATTCGGACATGATCATCGGTGCGCCGGAAGGTGCGCCGCCGCCGGTCGTGAAGGCGGCCCCGGCGGTGGAAATGGTCTCGTCGGGCGGGGCGGTGCGGTTGGTGGATCGCTTCGAGTCCGGCCTGGCCGCGCCGATCTGCTTGACCTGGGAGCTCACCTACGCCTGCAACCTGTCCTGCGTGCACTGCCTGTCCTCCTCGGGCCGACGGGACCCGCGCGAGCTGAGCACCGAACAGTGCAAGGCGCTGATCGACGAGTTCGAGCGCATGCAGGTGTTCTACGTGAACATCGGCGGCGGTGAGCCCACGGTGCGTCCGGACTTCTGGGAGCTGGTCGACTACGCGACCGCGCACCACGTGGGCGTGAAGTTCTCCACCAACGGGGTGCGGATCACGCCCGAGGTCGCGGCCCGGCTCGCGGCCAGCGACTACGTCGACGTGCAGGTGTCGCTGGACGGCGCCGACGCCGAGGTCAACGACGCCGTGCGCGGCCCCGGCTCCTACGCCATGGCCATTCGCGCGCTGGAGAACCTCGCCGCGGCGGGTTTCCGGGACGCGAAACTGTCGGTGGTGGCGACCAGGCACAACATCGGACAACTCGACCAGTTCCGCGCCATCGCCGAAAGGTACGGGGCCACCTTGCGTTTGACCAGGCTGCGGCCGTCGGGGCGCGGTGCGGACGTGTGGGACGAGCTGCATCCGACGCCCGACCAGCAGCGCGTGCTCTACGACTGGTTGCTGCGCAACGGGGAGGGCGTGCTCACCGGTGACTCGTTCTTCCATCTCTCGGCGTTCGGTCAGACGCTGCCGGGCCTGAACATGTGCGGCGCGGGCCGGGTGGTCTGCCTGGTCGACCCGGTCGGGGACGTTTATGCCTGCCCGTTCGCCATTCACGATCGGTTCCGCGCCGGAAACGTCGTGGCCGACGGCGGTTTCGGCGCCGTGTGGCGGTCCTCGGACCTGTTCGGGGAGCTGCGCGAGCCCAGCGGCGGCGGCGCGTGCGCGTCGTGCAGCCACTACGACGCCTGCCGGGGCGGCTGTATGGCGGCGAAGTTCTTCACCGGGTTGCCCGCCGACGGTCCGGATCCGGAGTGCGTCCAGGGCTACGGCGAAGCGGCGCTGGCCGACACCGCGCGGATGATCCCGCGTTCGTCGGTCGACCACTCCCGCCGGGTCGCACCGCGCGCGGGCGGGCGCAAGAGCGCGCCGGTCCCGTTGACGTTGAGCGCGACGCGCCCGGCCGGTTTCGCGCCGGAACGCCGCCCGTCGCGGGCCTGTGACGAGAGTCCGCTGGCCTGAGGCAATGAGGTTTGCCAAAAGTGTGCTAATGACGTGGGCGCAACTATCGCCCGGTCCTCGACCGGGCGATAGCCGCCGCGTTGCCGAATGCTGGAGAGCGGCTCCTGGCGAACTCTCGGCATCGGGCGCGGCACGAGCCGCTTCCGGTGGCGGGCCGGTTTCGCCCGGAAATCCGCCGTTTTTTCCGGACTGTTGATGCCTGGCCGTGAAACTCCGCCTAGCATGCCAGGAATGCGCCATGATCGCCTGCCCGACGGTTTCGGGGTGCGAATCGATCCACGGGTACGCGCATACTCCGGCGGGCGGGTTCTGATCGGCGGTTCGCCGGCCAGGTTGCTGCGACTTGCCCCGGAGGCCGCCGAGATGATCGGCGACGGGTACCTCGAGGTGACCGGCCCGAAGTCCGCTGTTGTTGCCAGACGGCTGCTCGACTCCGGAGTGGCCAACCCTCGCCCCCGGCTGCTGCCGTCGCCGGAGGACGTCACCGTCATCGTCCCGCTGCACAACAACGCCGAAGGCCTGGCCCGGCTGCTCGCCGCGTTACGGGGGCACAACGTCGTCGTGGTCGACGACGGGTCCGACCAGCCGGTCCGGATCCCGCGCAACCGTGGTACCCGTTGCCGGGTGACCGTGCTGCGGCACGACCGCAAGCAGGGGCCTGCGGCCGCGCGCAACGCCGGCTTGCGAGCGGCGACAACCGACTTCGTCGCGTTCCTGGACTCCGACGTGGTGCCGCGCAGCGGATGGCTGGAGGTGATGCTCGGCCACTTCAGCGACCCGGGGGTGGCGTTGGTCGCCCCGCGGATCGTCGCCCTGGACGCGGAGTCCAATGCGCTGGCGCGCTACGAACACACGCGCTCCTCGCTCGACCTGGGTAGGCGCGAGGCGGCCGTGCGCTCGGGCGGATCGGTGTCCTACGTGCCGAGCGCGGCGCTGCTGGCGCGGCGCAGGGCGCTGCTGGAACAGGGCGGCTTCGACGAGTCGATGCACGTCGCCGAAGACGTCGACCTGTGCTGGCGGCTGGAGCGGGCGGGCTGGCGGCTGCGCTACGAGCCCGCGGCGCACGTGGCGCACGACCACCGGGTGTGCTTCCGCGCCTGGTTCGGCCGAAAGCTGTTCTACGGCACGGGCGCCGCGCCGCTGGGCGAGCGGCACGCCGGAACGGTGTCGCCGCTCTCGGTGCCGTCCTGGACATTGCTGGCGGCGTTCCTGTTCGCCACGCTGACCAAGTGGGGACTGCTCGGCGGCGTCCTCACGCTGATCACCGCGCTGGCCCGGTTGCGCCGCGTGTTCGCCGAGCTGGACAACCCCACCCGGATCGCCGCGATCTATCTGGCGCGCGGTTTCTTCGCCGGGCTCTGGCGCTTGGCCTCGGCGATGTGCAGGCACTACTGGCCGATCACGCTGCTGGCGATGGTTCTGTCGCGGCGCATCCGGCGCATCGCGATCACCATGGCCCTCGCCGACGGCCTGGCCGACTGGTTCACCCACCGCGACGCGGGCGGCCTGGACCCCGTGCGCTACGTGGCCTACAAGCGTCTCGACGACATCGCCTACGGCACCGGCCTGTGGCTCGGCGCGTTCCGCGCGCGCAGCATGGAAGCGCTGAAACCCACCACGCCCTCGCGCTGAATCGACCCGGACTACCCGCGATGACCTGAATCTTGCCCGCACCTTCGCCCAGCCGCCCGGCGCCGCGAACCGCGCCGAGACACTGAACGGGAGTCCGAATGGCCGACACGCTCATCGTCGGGGGCGGTACCGCCGGGTGTGTCCTCGCGGCACGGTTGAGCGCCGATCCGGCGCACGCGGTGCGACTGCTCGAGGCCGGTCCGCTGTGGACCAGCCCCGACGCGATGCCCGCCGAATTGCTGGACGCCACGACGCTGCCGATCGGCCCGGAGGTGGGGTGGCTGTGGCGCTACGAGGTCGTCCTCGCCGAGGACCCGCCGGTGCCGGGAACCATCGTGCGCGGCAGGGTGATCGGTGGCTCGGGCGCGATCAACGGCGGCTATTTCGTCCGCGCCACGGCGGCGGATTTCGATGCCTGGAGCGGGGTGCTCGGCGGCTCGGACACCTGGTCGTTCGAGTCCGTGCTGCCGTTCTACTGCCGGATCGAGCGCGACCTGGACTTCGGCGATCGACCTTGGCACGGTGATCGGGGCCCGATTCCGGTGGTGCGCACCTCGGATCCTTCCCCGGTCAGTGCGGCGTTCACGCAGGCATGCCTCGCCGCCGGGTTCACCGAGGTGCCCGATCTCAATGCCCCCGGCAGCGGCGAAGGTGTCGGCGTCGTGCCGTGCAATCGCGACCACGGCAGGCGGATCGGGCCGTCGATCGGCTATCTGTTGCCCGCTCTGTCCCGCTCCAACCTGACCGTGACCGGAGAAACGTCGGTCACGCGCATCCGCTTCGACGGAACGCGGGCGGTGGGTGTGGAATGGATCCGCGACGGCGAGAGCGGCATCGAATGGGCCGACCGCATCGTGCTCTGCGCGGGAGCGATCGAGTCGGCCGCGCTGCTGCTGCGTTCCGGCGTCGGTGACCCGCAACAACTTCGACCGCTCGGCATCCCGGTGGTGCACCCCGCTCCGGTCGGCGCCTGGTTCGGCGACCATCCGGAAGTAGGGATCTCCTATCTGCTCGACCTGGCCGAACCGCCGGCCGTCCCGCTGGAGACCGTGCTCGAAGTCGGCGATATCGAAATCCGTCCTTACGCTGTGTCGTTCACCCCCGGGGTACGCAGGCTCGGCGTCACGCTGATGCGCCCGCGCTCCTCCGGGGTGCTCCGCTTGCGGTCGGCCGAATCCGGCGCCGCGCCGCTGATCGATTACCGCTATCTCACCGCCGAGCCGGATCGCGCCCGGCTGCGCGACGCGGTGGCGACCGCGGGTGGGCTGCTGCGAGGAATGAACGCGCGGCCGGTCGATCCCATTCCGCAGGCCGGGGATCTCGAATCTTGGCTACGCGCGAATCTCGCCACGTCGCAACATTTGTCCGGCACCTGTCGAATGGGGCGGGACAACGATCCGATGGCGGTGGTGGACGAGCTGTGCCGGGTGCACGGAGTAACCGGGTTGTCGGTGGTGGATCTGTCCATCGTGCCCGTGCCACTGGGCCGTGGACCGCAGGCCACGACCATGATGATCGCGGAGAAGGCGGCCGCACACCTGGCCGGTGAAAAGCGTCGCGGATGATCGGGTTGCTCTGTCGCGGCGGCATGGGCGGCCTACCGGGCCACGGTCGATCGTGACTCGTCGCTGTACGCGCAGATCGAGGCCGAGATCCGGGTGCTGGACCGCCGCCTCGGGGCCGGTGCAACGCGAATGCAACGTTCCGGCTCATAATCTGCACAAGCATCGGCGTGTGAACCCGTCGTCGCGATCGAACGCGGTCGCGCGCCCAGGGCTGTACCGGACTCCCGCCGCTGGTAACCGTGTTGGACGTTTGTCCAGAAATTTTTAGTGCAAAGAGTTCCTTTTTATTAGCGAAGCGCCTAATGTTCGCAATGCACGGATGACCGCCGTGCGATGTAGCTGGCATAACCGTGGCGTCCGCTCCACGGCGATGACGTTGGAGGATGGATCGAACGCTAGGCGAGACCGGCGGACGCGACGCTCGCCGCGGCGGCCACCTGGTCGCCGATCTCGTAGAAATCTGCCGGATTCCGCGCTTTGGCTTTCGCATAGCTCGCGCTGATCATCGAATCGCACGTGGTGTCACGCCATGCGCCCGGACTGGGCAGCCGGGTGTAGCGGCTTGTTCGTGCTGCTCAAAAGCGGTCGGACAGCCGTTGTTTCGCCGAGTAGGAGGCTCTGGTGCACGATACGGAGTTGGGTGGGTACAGCGCGTTGCCGCAGCGTTCCGTCGAGCCGGAGCCGTCGGGGGCCGCACCCGAGCCGTTCGCCCTGGCGCCCGCCCAGCTCGGCGTCTGGTACGCGCAGCTGCCCGAGCCGGACGTGCCGATCAACGTCGCGCAGTACGTGGACGTGCGCGGTGAGCTGGATGCCGCTCTGTTGCGGGAGGTCTCGGTCGAGGCGGCGCGCGAATACGAGTCGGTGCCGGTGCGGCTCGGCGAATCCGGCGGCGTCCCGTACCAGTGCGTCGACTTCGAGCTCGCGGTCGACATTCCACTGATCGATCTGCGCGACCGGGCCGACCCGGTGACCGCCGCGCACGCCTGGACGCGCGCCGACGCGAGCGCACCGGTAGCCCTGCGCACCGACCGGCTGCCCGCGCCCTCCGGCCTACCGGTGTTACGGGTGGACCGAGTCGACCAAGCCGTCGCCGCCGCGCCGGTGTGGGACCGGGAACGAGTCGCGGCCCTGCGGCCCGAGCATCCGGCGTATGTGATCTTCACCTCGGGATCGACCGGTCTGCCCAAGGGCGTCGCGGTCACCCACCGGGCGATCGTGAACCGGTTGGTGTGGATGCGGCGGACCTATCGACTATCGACGGAAGATGTTGTGCTGCAAAAGACTCCAGCGACATTCGACGTGTCGGTATGGGGATTCTTCTGGCCGCCGCAGATCGGCGCGACGCTGGTGCTCGCCCAGCCGGACGGGCACCGCGATCCCGCTTATCTGTATCGGGCGATTGACGAATTCAGAGTTGCGACAGCGCATTTCGTGCCCTCCATGCTCGAGGCCTTCCTCGCCGACCGGCACGTCGCGTACCGTACGTCGCTGCGCGCGGTGTTCGCGTCCGGGGAAGTGCTGCCCGCCGCGCTCGCCCAGCGGCTGCGCGCGCTGACCGGCGCTCGCCTGCACAATCTGTACGGTCCGACCGAAGCAGCGGTCGACGTCACCTTTCACGAAGTCACCGACACCGATACTCTCTCGGTGCCGATCGGCGCGCCGGTGTTCGACACCAGGCTCTCTGTCCTCGATTCGCGGCTACGGCCGGTACCGGTCGGGGCGCCGGGTGAGCTGTATCTGTCGGGGGTACAGCTCGCCCGGGGCTACGTCGCGCGACCGGAACTGACCGCGGCGCGCTTGGTCGCCGACCCGTTCGGCGGGCCGGATGAGCCCGCGCGGGCGGGGAACCGGATGTATCGCACCGGTGACCTGGTGCGGTGGACGCCGCACGGGGAACTGGAGTATCTCGGCCGCACCGACTTCCGGGTGAAGCTGCGCGGCCTGCGCCTCGAGCTCGGCGAGATCGAGGCCGTGCTCGGCCGGGTGGACTCGGTGGCCCGCGCGGTGGTCGTGCTGCGCGACGACGCGGGCGTCGGCGAGCAGCTGGTGGCCTACGTCGTGGCAGCGGAGCCGGGTGCGGTGCGGACCGACCGGCTGCGGGCCGCGGCGGCCGAGGCACTGCCCGGATATATGGTGCCGACGGCCTACGTGGTGCTCGACACACTGCCGGTGACCGCCTCGGGGAAATCGGATCGTCGCGCGTTACCCGCTCCCTGCATCGCTTCGATCGGCTACAGCGCGCCCACCACGGCCGTGGAGCGGGCGGTCGCGCGCGTCTTCGCCGAAGTGCTCGGTAACAAGCTGGTCGGTCGCAACGACGACTTCTTCGCACTCGGCGGAA
This sequence comes from Nocardia sp. NPDC057455, assembly GCF_042802775.1. Classification (NCBI taxonomy): domain Bacteria; kingdom Bacillati; phylum Actinomycetota; class Actinomycetes; order Mycobacteriales; family Nocardiaceae; genus Nocardia; species Nocardia sp. NPDC057455. Next base: position 13,275 of record NZ_JBHVDM010000027.1, read on the forward strand.
ACAGTCTGGTGGCCACGCAGGTCGCCGGCCGGTCGGCCGCCGACCTGAACTGCCCGCTCGGAGTCCGCGACGTGTTCGCCGCCTGCACGGTGGCCGAACGCGCCGCACTCGTCGAGCGGGCCGGTGGATCCGGCGGCGCGTCCTTGGTCGCGCAGCTGCGGGCACGGCCACGGCCGCCGCTGGTTCCGCTTTCTCCGGCGCAGCAGCGCATCTGGTTCCTCAACCGGTTCGAGCGATCCGGCGCGAGCTACAACATGCTGTTCGTGGTGCGCTTGCGCGGCGCGGTGGACGTCACCGCCCTGCGGCAGGCGCTCGAGGACGTGGTCATCCGGCTCGACGATGCCGAGGCAATCGCCTTCGAACTGCCCGAACTGTCGGTCGCCACCAGTACCCTGGACACCGGAGTGACCAAGCTGGATCTCCAGTTCACGGTCACCGAGAACTCCGCCGGCGCCGGACTCGGGGAAGGTTCGGCACCGGCGGGGGTTCGCGCGGAATTCACCTACGCCACGGATCTGTTCGACGAAGCCACCATCGCCGGCTACGCCCGCGCGCTGATCGCCTTCCTGTCCGCGGTCATCGCCCATCCCGGGATCGCGGTGCGCGATCTGCCCTTTCTCGACCACGAGGGGCAAGCGCGCCCCTCGCGGCCGGGCAGGCCGATGCGGGCGTCCAGGACCCGACGGAGACCTTGCTCACCGCCTTCGAGGCGCAGGTGCGGCGCACCCCGGGCGCGGTCGCGGGCCGTGGACGGCACCGTGCACAACCACGCGGTGCACGCTTCGCACTGGCGGATGACCTCGAAATCCGCGCTGACGCGGATCGGCCACGTCCTCACCGTCGCACTCGCCGACACCGAGCGTCCCTAGACCCCCGAACCCTCGACCGACCAGGAAGAAGGAAAGCCGAAATGACCAACCCGTTCGAAGACGACGATGCCAAGTTCTACGTCCTGATCAACAAGGAGGGCGAACACTCCCTGTGGCCGGTCTTCGCCGCCGTCCCCGGTGGCTGGACCATCGCCTACGGCGCCGCCAACCGCAAGTCCTGCCTGGAATACGTGGAGACGCACTGGGTGGACATGCGCCCCGAGTCGCTCATCGAAGCCATGTCCAGCGAGGCGAACTGACCACCTGAATACCGGGGCGCGCCGGTCCACATCCCCCCTGCCGACCGGCGCGCCCCGCCTCGTCTCGGGGCTCAGGCCTTGGCGTGCGCCGAGTCGATCACGGCGTGCGCATGCTGGCGCCAGTCGCTGACAGCTCTGGTGCGCAGGCCGCCGAGCGCCGAGTCGAACTGCTTGGCGCGCTGGGTGACGGTGAGCCCGACGTAGGTGTGCGCGTTCGTGATCGCGTTGGTCGCCACCGCGCAGGCTTCATCGATCTCACCGGAGGCCAGCAGCGCCGTGGCGTGCTCGAAGCGGACCAGGGCGGGTTCCATGGTCTCCGATGGGTCGTACAGCGCCATCGCGCGGGCGGCCGCCACGGCGGTCTCGTCGGCTCGGCCGAGGCGGGAATATCCGATCGCCTGATAAAAGGCGAGTTTCTCCGGGCGGAAAGAAAAAATACCGACCGAAAGGTCCTCCGCCCCCACGTCGTCCAATGCCGATGCCGATCGCGCGATACACCGCGCGAATTCGTCGGCGTGGCCGAGACTGGCGTGCGCGCGTGCCGCCATTCCCCACAACCACGCGGCGGCCGGGCCGTAGGACGGATTTTCTTGCAATCGTCCGTCGAGTAACTGCAAAACTTCCTTCGGCTTATCGCTATAGGTCGGCAAATACGCGAGCCCGGCCAGGGCGATGTCCTCCGAATAGCGGTCGCCGATGTCTTGCGCGGCGTGGATCGCGGTGGCATACCACATCCGCGCCTGGCCGAAATGCCCCTCGTTGAAGAGGATCTCGCCGACAACGTTGGCCAGCCTGCCCGCGGTCCGCACCAGCCGGACCTGATGATGGGTGGGCTGCCGTTCGCCGAGGCAGCCACGGACCAGCCGGAATTGCTCGAGCCCGGTCTGCAGCAGCTCGTGCGGCGGCACCTGGACCACGCGCGTGCCGAGGACCTCGGCGGACTGCTCCAGGAACGCCAGTCGGCGTTCGCTGATCGACCCCGCGTCGAGGGTTGCCAGCATCCGTTCCGGTTCGCTCGCCACCAGGTCCGCCGCCTGGCCTGCCACGCCCGCGCCGATGCAGGCCAGCAGTTCTCGCCTTCTCACGTCGTCTTCCTCGACTTCCTTGTCGAGCCCGATTTCCCTACCGAGCTTGGTGTGCCTTTCGGGCGCCGAATCGGCGCTTTCGTAGTCGGGGGCGGTCGTCCGGCCCGTCACGATCGCACGCTCGAATCGTTCGGCGACGACGGAATCGACCTGCGACAGGACCCTGTCGAGGAGACGCTGGCTAGCGGCGTGCATCCGGGTCGTCCGGCCGTTCTCCCACAGGACCACGGTGCGCGGTGTGACGCCCACCAGACGCGCGAATTCGTAACGGCTTCGCTTCATCGCCGTGCGAAGCGCATGTACAGCTTCGCCCGTCCAGTCGACCTCCACCATAGGTCTCTCTTCCTCGCTCCAGGCCGCTACAAACGGAAAGTACTCGCAATTACCGCATTCGGGTCTGTTATCTACCGAATCGCAACGCGCACTGTTGAATCGCACCCGGCATCGGGGGTCCGCCCAAACCCTGTCGAGGGCGCCCGTTGTCCGGAACCCGGCGCACGGTCCCGACACGGCCCGATCCATCCGTGTCGAGCGCGGTCCGGCGGCGCCTTCTCGGTGCCGGGTGCACTGCACAAGTGGAGGTTCAAGATGGACGTGTTGCACTCGGACGTCAGAGAGTTGTGGCTGGTACAAAGCCGCGACTGCACCCAGGAACCGCTCGGTCTGACCTATGACCGCGCGCGGTTCCTGTGTGCCGTCCACGCCGGGCACGGTGCGAGCTGCCGTCAGTATCTAACCGCGTCGGCGTTCTGTTCCCGGCAGGCCGCCGGCCGGTAACCCGCCATGGAACCGCTGCTGAGCGTGCTCGGCGCGTGCACGCTGCTGGTGGCGGCCATCGTCGTGGTCGGATCGTGTCTGCCGCACGGCGGCGCCGAGGACGCCCACCGGCCGCCCGAGCAGCCGTTCACCATCGAACAGGCGCACCGGGTGATGCAGGGCCACCGCCCTTGCCGCGCGGACGTCTGCCCCCGCAAGCAGGCAGCCTTCCGCACCCTGGTCGCGTCCGGCCGCGTCGTCCCCGACAGTCGGGCCGACGGATACCTGCGCTGACCGAATCTCGGCGCGCCGACTTCGCTGCGCCCCGCGCGGCAGCGGAGTTCACCCACCGGCCGGGACTACGGCGAGGGAGCCCCGACCGGTGCCGGAGTCCTCGTATCCCCCGTACGGCGGGGATACGAGGATTTGCGGTCTGCGTCGCAGCGTCGCGTTATGGCTTTTCGGGTTTTCTTCGCGCGCTTTCGAATGCGAGTCGATGTCGGAGGGGAACATCTACTCCAGGCAGTCGGCGCGCTCGGACGCGACCCCGCGAGAAGTTCGATCAGGAAGCGCAGCGTGTTGCGCTCGCGTCGTTCGGCACTTACCAAGAGTGGGCCGAATCGCATTGCGGCGCAGGAAGAATGCGACGACTCTCAAATAGATTCCTCGTAACGAGCGGCGATTGCTGCGGCGCGGTTGCGCAGAGTGGTGCGCAACCATTGCGGGGCAAGGGCTTCCGCGTCCGTCGCGAGTTGCCACAACGCCCATTCGGCGTGTCGTGAATCTTGGAAGGTCGCCTCCAGCCGCAACCAGCCGTCTGCGTCGGCTTCTTCGGCGCGGATGGCGAGTGCGGTGCCGGTCAGGTCATCCCGCCGCGCCGAGTGCACCCGAACCAGCACGGTGACGCGGTCGCCGCCGATCCGGAACCGCGTGCTGCGTTCCTGCCAAGCCTGGTCCAGATCGACCCGGTCCGGTCGCTGTGCGGGTTCGGAAAGTTCCTCGGCGGCCGACACCCGCGACAGCCGGTAGGTGCGGTCCGCGCCGGCCCTCGTGGCCAGCAAGTAGCCCTGGCCGCGGACGGTGACCAGGCCGATCGGGTCCACCGTGCGCCACTTCGGCGTCTGCTCCACGGCCGCGTATCGGATGCGCAGCTTGTGTCCGGCGAACACCGCGCGCCGGACCTCGGCCACTATGGTGTCGGGCACCTCCTCGGCGACCAGCCGACGCGAGAGGAGGTCGGTCTCCGGCTCGATGAGCAATCGCTTGGCCGCGTCGCTCGCGGTGGCCCGAAAGCTCTCGGGCAGCGCGTCGACCACTTTGAGCATGGCCGAAGCGAGCGCCGAACCGAGGCCGAATACCTGTGCGCCGCGCCGTGATCCGGCGACCAGCAGCGCGAGCGCCTCGTCGTGGTTGAGTCCGGTGAGTTCGGTCTGGAAACCGGGTAACAACGCGAAACCGCCGTGCCGGCCGCGTTCGGCGTAGACCGGGACGCCCGCCGTGGAGAGGGCTTCGATGTCGCGCAGCACGGTACGGGTGGATACCTCCAGCTCGCGGGCGAGCGTGTCCGCCGTCAACCGACCGCGCTGACGCAACAGCAGCACCAGCGAGACCAACCGGTCGGCGCGCATACCGGAAACTTACCGGAATACACGACCGAGGATGTCGTGATTTGTTGGGAGGCTGATGGACGTACGAACTCTCGATGACTCGATTGGAGCTGAAGTGGGGATGGAACGAACGCCGATCAACCCGGTGACGTGGGCGGCGGAGATGGGGTTCAACCAGGGTGAGCTCGTCTCCGGGCACACCCGGACTCTGTACTGCTCCGGGCAGACCGCGATGAGCGACGACGGCAAGCCCCAGCACGACGGTGACATGGCGGCGCAGGTGGCGCTGAGCCTCGACAACCTGGAGGCCGTGCTCCGCGAGGCCGGCATGTCTCTCGCGAACCTCGTCCGGCTCAACGTCTACACCACCGACGTAAATCTCCTGTTCCCGCACTACCCCGTACTGACGTCGCGGCTAACCGCCGCCGGGGTAGCGCCGACCACCACGATGCTCGGAGTGACACAACTGGCCCTCCCCGGCCAAATGGTCGAACTCGAGGCAACCGCCGTCGCCTGATGGGTCACGAGTGGCACATGGCTGCGGTGAATCGCGAGTAGACCTCGCGGTGGTGTGCCACTCGTGCAGGTTCAAGCCTGTGAGCCTGGTCGTGGTCGAGTGCATTCGAGGGGTCGGCGGGGGTGGGTCGGGGCGGCGGGCATGATTTGCCGTCGCGCCGGGTTGCTCTGCGGCATCATTATGTTTACCTGGTGTTTTCTGCTGGTGAGCATGGTTTTTCGCGTCGGATGCGCGGCCCGGTTGTCCTACGCGGGCGCGGCGCGCCGGACAGCCGGGCCGGTGATCGGCCGGGTCAGGCGGCAGCCGATAGTGTCTCGAATTCGTCGTCGCTCAGCGTGATTCGTGCGGCGGCGATGTTCTCCTCCACGTGCGCGACGCTGGAGGTGCCGGGGATCGGCAGCATCACCGGGGAGCGGCGCAGCAACCAGGCCAGAGCGAGCTGGGCGGGGGTCGCGCCGTGGTCGGCGGCGGCGGACGCCAAGGGACCGCCGGGGGCGGCGAGTTCGCCCGTGGCGATGGGGAACCACGGGATGAACGCGATGTTCTCCTGCTCGGCGTAGTTCAGCACGTCTTCGTCGGCGCGGTTGGCGAGGTTGTACAGGTTCTGCACCGAGACGATGGTGGCGAGTTCGCGTGCCTGACGCAGCTGTTCGACGGTCACCTGGGAGAGGCCGATGTGCCGGATCTTGCCCTCCTGCTGGAGCGCGACGAGTTCGCCCAGTTGGTCGGCCAACGGCACCTGGGGGTCGATGCGGTGCAGCTGGTACAGGTCGATGCGGTCGACGCCCAGGTGGCGCAGGCTGAGTTCGGCTTGCTGGCGCAGGTATTCGGGCCTGCCGACCGGACGCCATTCGTTGGGCCCCTGCCGCGTGAGACCGGCCTTGGTGGCGATTACGAGGTCATCGCGATAGGGGTGCAGGGCCTTGCGGATCAGATTCTCACTGACGAACGGGCCGTAGGAGTCGGCCGTGTCGATGAAGTTGACGCCGAGCTCGACCGCGCGGCGCAGAACGCGTACCGCCTCGTCCGGGTCCTTCGGGTCGCCCCACACCCCGGGGCCGGTCAACTGCATCGCGCCGTACCCGAGCCGGTGCACCGGAAGATCGCCGCCGATGGCGAAGGTTCCGGAGGCCGCCGCGGTCTGCGCGTCGAGATCTGTGCTCATGTGGATGTTCCTTCCGAAGTCGGAAACTGTGCGAATGCTCTGCGAGCGTCGCGCCGGTCCGCGCGCGCTCTCCTGCCGCAACAGCGCTGACCCGAGGTCGATTCCCGCACGACGTTCGCCGGTGGCGTAAACACCCCACCGGTCCCCCGCCCGCCCCGCCCGGCCCCCGCCCGCCCTGCCCGGCCCCTGCTCGCCCCGCCCGGCCCCCGCCCGCCCCGCCCGTCCCTCACCGGGGCCGAGGTCGAGACCTGCACCTGACGTCGGGCGCATCGAATCGCCCCAGCGGATGGCGCGGGCCCCACCCGGCGAGTGGCACACCACCGAGGAACCTACTCGCGGAACGCCGCAGCCATGTGCCACTCGTGCGGGATAACCGGCGCGTGCTTCGGGATTGCGACGGGGCGTGGGTTTGGCGGTGGTGACGTGGTCTGGGTCACGTTGGTTGGTCGAAGAGGATCGCCTGCATCAGGCGGATCACCCGTCGCGGCGAGCATGCCGGGTCGGTGGATCCGAAACGCTCACCCAGGTCGACGACCAGGGCGAACGCGGCGTGCACGAGCAGGCGCGCTTCGGCGGCGGAGAGCTCGGGCCGCACGCAGGCCAGCAGTTTGGCCCACTCCTCGACGTTGAGGCGCTGGATGTTGCGCAGCACGGTGCGCTCCTCCGGCGGCACGTTGCTGATCTCGGCGTAGTAGACGAAGGTGAGTTCGCGCTCGGCGAACGAGCCCGCCACGTACAGCTCGATCAGGGTGTCGAGCGCTTGCTCCGGCGTCTCGGCGGCGGCGACGGCGGGCCCGATGGCCGCCGACACCCGATCCGCCGCCCGGCGGAACGCCGCCGTGAGGATGTCGCCCTTGCCGCGGTAGAACCGGTACACCGCCGAGGAGGCGGGCAGTCCGGCGGCGGTCGCGATGTCCTCCACGCTGACGTTCGGGTATCCGCGCTGGTGGAACAGCTCGACCGCGCGCATCAGCAGCAATTCGTGTTTGAAGGTCAGCGGGATCTCGGTCACGGCGAGGTTCTCGGTCTCGGCGCTACCGGCCGCGGGCAGCTCACACGCGGCGAGTGCGTAACAGGCCGCGGTCAGCCGCGCGGTGAGCGCCCGCACCGGAATCGACACGTGGTGATCGCCGATGCTGCTGAGCACGCTCAGCTCCGCGGCGGCGAGCACGGAGCGGTCGGCCTTGGGCAGTGCGGGTCTGGCCTCGGCGAGCAGCGACGTGAGCGCCGCGTTCACGCCCGCGAGCTGATCGGCCAGGGTGGCCGCGTCGGCGTCCTCCAGGTAGCGCCGCTGCCAGCGCAGCAGCGCGGCGCTGCGTCGGTTGGCGATAGCGGCCCCGATCAGGGCGTCGAGCACGCGTTCGAGCCGTTGCGCGGCGGGCAGGCCCGTGGCATCCGGCAGCCGGGCCGCTTCCTGACTGACCGTGCCCAGCCGCAGCACTTCCTCGCGGAACAGGGCGTACTTGCTCGGATAGTGGCGATACAGCGCCGCGGAGCTGATATCGAGCCGGGAGGCGATGTCGTCCATGCTGACGCCGTGGTAGCCCAGCGCACCGAATGCCTCGGCCGACGCGGCCGCGATCTGCGCGCGGCGGTCGCGCGGTCGGCGCCGGATCACCCGTGCCGGTGTCCCATCGGCCGCCTTGTCCGCAGCGTGGCGATCCTGGGCACCCATGCCGCGATGGTAGCCCAAGCCAACGTTCGGTACAGCGACGCCGCCCTATCGGGGAAACAACTGAATGTTAGATCACAAAAAAGCTGCGATCCGGCTTCCATAGTCGAACTATGAGGCCTATCGATCGAGAATTATCGATAACATACTCGGTTAGCGCGCGGGCCTGCCGAACAGCACCGACTGCATCAGCAGCCGCACCCGGTCCTGCGCGGCCAGCGGCTCGTTGCCGAAGGCGCGGCCCAGATCGACGACCACCGCGAAGGCGGCGTGCACCAGGATGCGCGCCTCCGCGGCAGCGAGTTCCGGTCGCATCTCGCGCAGCAGCCGGGCCCACTCCTCGACGCTGAGCCGCTGGATATTGCGCAGCACCGTGCGCTCCTCGACCGGAACGTGCTGGAACTCGGTGTAATACACGAAGGTGAGCGCGCGTTCGGCGAACGATCCGGCCACATACTGCGTGATCAACGCCTTGAGCGCGTCCTCGGAACCGGTGGCCGCGGCCACGGCCGGGCCGACGGCGCCGGAAACCCGTTCGGCGGCCCGGCGGAACGCGGCGGCCAGGATGTCGCTCTTGCCGCGGTAGAACCGGTACACCGCCGAGGCGGCCGAAAGCCCTGCGGCGGTGGCGATGTCCTCCACGCTGACGTTGGGGTAGCCGCGCTCGTGGAACAGCTCGACCGCTTTGCGCAGCAGCAGTTCGTGTTTGAACGAGTCCGGGATCTCCACCACCGCGACCGGTTCGACCGCCCGAGTGGCGGGCAGCTTCGCGTGCGCGACCGACCAGCAGGCCGAATGCAGCAGGCGGGCAAGAGGTTTTACCGGAAGGGCGGCGTGATGGTCGGCGATGCTGGTGATCGTGCTGAGCAGGGCGGCACGCAGCACGCGCACGTCATCCTCGGCGAGTTCCGGGCGCAGCGCGGCCAGCTGGCTGCCGAGCGCGCCGAGCACCGTGGCCTGCTGCTCGTTGAGCGTGGTCTGGTCGTCGGGCTCGAGATATCTGACCTCCCAGCGCACCAGCGTGACGGTGGGGCGGTTGTCGATGGTGACCGCGATCAACGCGTCGAGCACGTGCCGGAGTCGCTGTTCGGGGGACCAGCCTGCCGCGTCCTCGGGCAGCTCGACCGATTCGGTCATCGCCCGGCCGACGCGCAGCAGTTCCTCCCGGAACAGCGCGTACTTGCTCGGATAGTGGCGGTACAGCGCGGCGGAGCTGATGCCGAGCCCGGAGGCGATGTCGTCCATGCTCACGCCGTGGTAACCGAGCGCGCCGAAGGCGGCCGCCGACGCCGCGGCGATCTGGGCACGGCGATTCTTCGGCCTGCGCCGGATCTCGCGAGGTGCCGAGTCGCCGCTGCTCGCCTTCCGCGCCGTACGGCGATTGTCGACACTCATGACGAACATCGTAACGACCTGGCCGAATGGCCGGGCTCGCCGTGTCACGGGATACGGCTCCCGGGGATGAGCGGCCCCCGGGAGCTGTACCTGTTCTCCGGTGCGCGCCGGCATGCGAAAGGCGGGATGTGCGCGCCGGTGCGTCCGGAAGCCGACAACCGGACTCGGCTGAACGTCGGGGGCACCATGCACGCCCGGCCGGGACTGGTTGTCGAACACAAATAAACTTACACGAAGATACTGCCAGTACAAGAGCTTGATTGGAAAAGAATATAGGTTCACATAGAGGTCAGCCGCGCGGGCTGACCACCACTCGGGCCCGGCCGCGCGGCACCGTGGTGATGTTGCGAATCTTGCCGCGTTCGGGCCTGCCGTCCGCCGGAAGCGAAAGAGCATGACGGACGAGGATTTCCCGCAGCACGGTGCCGCCCTCCAGCAGCGAGAATCCCGCGCCGATGCATCGCCGCACGCCCCCGCCGAACGGCAGCCAGGTGTTCGGCGCCACCTCGCCGTCCAGGAAGCGGGCCGGACGGAACACGGCGACGTCGGGGTAGGCATCGGTACGCCGGTGCGCGAGGACGATCGAGGTGGCGACCACGGTGCCCGCGGGGAGCCGCCGTCCGCCGATCGTCATGTCCCTGGTCAGTTTTCGATTGGTGCCGGAGATGATGGTGTGCAACCGCATGGCTTCCTTGAGCACCGCCTCGAGGTGCTTCTCGTCGCCCGTGCGCGCGGCCTCCGTCGCCTGCCGCTGGATCTCGGGGTCGGCGGCCAGTTCGTAGAGCGCCCAGGACAGCGCCGAGGCGGTGGTCTCGTGCCCGGCCAGCAGCAGGGTGATGAGCTGGTCGCGCAGTTCGGCATCGGTGAGCGGCGCGTCGCCGTCGCTCGCGCCGACCTGGAGCAGGCGCGACAGCACATCGGTGCGCTCGGCCAGATCGGTCGCACGCCGCCGTTCGGTGATCTCCGCGTAGAGCAGAGCGTCCACCGCCGACAGGTTCTCGGCGAACTTCCGCCACGGGCCGATCCGGCGCAATCTTTCGCTTTTGAAACCGAGGAAGACCAGCGGATTCAGGTGGACGATCCGGTTCAATCGAGGGCTGAGCTCGGCCCTGGTCCGCTCGTCGGTGACGCCGAAGACCACCCGCGTGATCACCTCGAGGGTCAGCGCGTTCATGCGGTCCAGCATGCGCACCGTGGATCCGGCCGCCCAACTCCCGGCCTCCGCCGCCGCGATCTCGATGATCAGCGCCCGGTAACCGCGCAGCGCGGAACCGTTGAACGCGGGCATGAGCAGTCTGCGGGCGCGCGCGTGCTCGGCCTCGTCGGTCAGCAGCAGCGAGTGCGGGCCCATGATCGCGCCCAGGATCTGGTTGCCCTCGCCGGCGTGCAGATCGCGCGGGTCGCCCGCGAAGATCTCCTTGATGTGCTCGGGGCGGGAGTGCACCACCACGCGGTCGGCGAACGGTGGAATCCGCAAGGTGAACACATCTCCGTAGCGGCGCGCCATCGCGGTGAGGAAGCGGGCCCGGTTTCGCTGGAACAGCACGCTCTGCACGAGCGGCGGCAGCGCGGGCCCGGGCGGATACCCCGCCGGATCGGTACGTTCTCGAACGTCCTGTGCGGCCACGATGCCACCTCCACGCGGATATCGGACTGACTGTCGCTTCCACGCTAGGAGAAACCCGAACGCCGGTCCATGCCCGCTGGTCACCGTCCGGGACTGATCCGGAACCGGCTCACCATTCGGCACCCTGGTTCATCCGAGAGCCGACCCGAGCGTGTAGCGCCGGTGCCCCGCCGCCGCTGTCCTCCGGAGCCCGTATTCGACCGAATTCGCCTGTACCGGTGCGTCTTTCTGGTAAGGAGTTCGTCATGGCCTTGGCTTTGCGCCCGGTAGACCCCATGCCGGTGCTGGGCGCCGTGATCGCCGCGGTACGGCGGGTCACGGCGCGCTATCGGCTCACCCCGCAGGAGAAGCGCAACCTGAACGCCTCCCGCGGCGCGCGACCCGCGGTCTTCACCGCGTCGATCGGCGGCCGCGCCTACCGGAGGTAGTGCCTAAGCCACCGCACCGCAGCGGAACGCGCGACGAACCGCGGACGCACCCGCCGGGTGGCGAATGCCATATCGCAACAAGGGTCATCACCGAGCCACGGCATCGCGGACCTGCTCATCGCCGCCGTCGCCGAGTTCCACGAAGCCGTATCGGTCCGCTACGACGCGGACTTCGAACCCATCGTGGCGGTGACGCGGCAGCCCCGAGTTTGGATCGTGCGGAAGGGAAGTCTCAACCAGGTAGGTCGCGTCAGCAGCGGTCGCCGGCCGAAACCCACCGATCGCGCCCGAACTCGCGGCGACCTCAGCCGCGCCAGCCGGGCCGGATCGTGCCGTACCAGTCGAGCAGGTCCGGGTTGTCCACCGCGCTGCGTTCGACGACGCGGCTCGGGTCGGCGCCCTGAAACAGTCTTTTGATCGGAACCTCGAGCTTCTTGCCGGTGCGGGTGTGCGGGATGCCGGGGGCGAGGATGATCTCGTCCGGGACGTGGCGGGGTGAGACCTCGGTGCGAATGGTGCTGTTGATGCGCGCTTTCAACTCGTCGGTGAGGTCCGCGCCGGGCGCGAGCGTCACGAACAGCGGCATCCAGTACCCGCCGTCGGGCTGCTCGGCGCCGATCACCAGCGCTTCGGCGATCTCCGGGAGCTGTTCGACGGACTGGTAGATGTCGGCGCTGCCCATCCGGATGCCGTGCCGGTTGAGCGTGGAGTCCGACCGCCCGTGCACGATCACGCTGTGGCGGTCGGTGATGGTGATCCAGTCGCCGTGCCGCCACACGCCGGGGAATGTGTCGAAATACGCGTCGTGGTAACGCTTTCCGTCCTCGTCGCGCCAGAAGGCGACCGGCATCGACGGCATCGGCGCGGTGACGACCAGCTCGCCCACCTCGCCGCGCACCGGCTGCCCCGCCGGGTCGTAGGCGTCCAGCGCGACGCCGAGATAGGGCGCCGACAGCTCGCCCGGCCACACGGGCACGGTGGGCACGCCGCCGATGAACGCGGACACCACGTCGGTGCCGCCGCTGATCGAGGAGACCTGAACGTGCTCGCCGACGTTCTCGCCCAGCCACAGCGCCGAGGAGGTGGGCAGCGAGGAGCCCGTGATGCCGACGGTGCGCAGCGCGGACAGGTCATGATCGGTGCGCGGCAGCGAGCCCGCCTTGATGCACGCCAGCACGTAGCCGGGGCTGGCGCCGAGAACGGTGGCGCCGACCTCGGCGGCGATACGCCACAGCGCGTCGGGGGCCGGAGCGGTCGGGCTGCCGTCGTAGGTGACGATGGTGGCCCCCGCCAGCAGGCCCGCGATCTGGAAGTTCCACATCATCCAGCTCGGGCTGGTGTACCAGAAGAAGGTGTCTTCGGGGCCGATATCCGATTGCAGCGCAACGGCTTTGAGGTGTTCGAGCAGCACGCCGCCATGGCCGTGCACGATGCCCTTGGGCAGGCCGGTGGTGCCGGAGGAGAACACGATCCACAGCGGATGGTCGAAATCCACCGATTCCGTCGTGATCACCGGGGGCAGCGACTCGGTGCTGGTGATCGCGTCGTCCCACGAGGTCGCGTCCGGCACCTCGAGCCCGAGCCGGGGGACCACGACTGTGCCCTTCAAGCTGTCCAGGCCCGCGCGCAAGGCGGCGATATCCTCGCGCTTGTCGTGCGCCTTGCCGCCGAAACGGTAGCCGTCGGCGGTGACCAGCACGGTGGGCTCGAGCTGCCCGAGCCGGTCCAGCGCGGCTTTCGGGGAATAGTCCTGCCCGCAGGCGCTCCAGACCGCGCCGATGCTCGCGGTAGCCAGGAATGCGACTACCGCCTCGGGGATGTTCGGCAGATATCCGGCCACCCGGTCACCGGGCCGCACACCCAGCGAACGCAGCGTCTGCGCGAAAGCGGCGGTGTGATCGATCAATTCGGCCCACGACACTTCGCGAACCGGCGCGTCCTCGCTGACCGCCTTGATCGCGGGCCGGTCGGTGCGCAGTTGCCGGATCACCTGGTCCACATAGTTCAACCGGGTGCCGGGAAACCAATGCGCCCCCGGCATCTCGGCGTTCGCCAGTACCTCGCCCGCGATGTCGCCGAGCTCGAAATAGTCCCACAGCGCGTGCCAGAATCCGGCGAGATCTCGGACCGACCACTGCCACAGCGCGTGATAGTCGGCCGCGCGCACGCCGGTGCGCTCGGCGACGAATCGCGCGAAGTCGGTGATGGTCGCCTTTGCGATGTCTTCTTCGGTCGGCACCCATTGCGGTTGCATCGCGATCCTCCTGACTATGGAAACTCGGCGCTCAGGCGCGGTCGGCGCGCCGCACGATCTGTTCGGCGTGCCGGAACACGGGGCCATCGACCATCCTGCCCTCGAGGGCGAAGACTCCGCGGTGCTTCGGCGCTTCTTCCAGCACCCGCCGGGCCCAGGTGACCTCTTCTTCCGAGGGCGCGTAGGCGTCCCGCAGCACCGGCACCTGACTCGGGTGGATCGCCACCTTGGCGTCGAAACCGACCGCGACCGCGTCCTCGGCTTCGGCGCGCAGGCCATCCAGATCGCGGATGTTCAGATACACCGAGTCCAGCGCGAACTTGCCGTACGCCTTGGCGGCCAGCAGCGTGCTGGAGCGCACGTGGCGGGCCACGTCGCGATAGCTTCCGTCGGCGTGCCTGCTGCCGGTGCCGCCGAGTCCGGCCACCAGATCCTCCGCACCCCACATGACGCCGATCGCGTTGCTCGCGGTCATCACCCGGCCCACTGCGAGGGCGCCGAGCGGCGACTCGATCAGCGCGATCACCTCGTGGTCCGGCAGCGCCGTGATCTGTTCGGCCGACTCACATTTCGGCAGCATGAGCCGCCGGTAGGCGGTGCCGGCGAGCGCCGCCAGGTCGAGTGCGTGGTCCTCGGTGCCCGCCGCGTTGATACGCACCACCGTGGTCTCCGGGTCGAGCGGGGTGTCCAGTAACGCCTCGCGCGCCGCCGCCTTGTCGTGCGCTGCGACGCCGTCCTCGAGGTCGAGGATCACCACATCCGCCGCGGCCGCCGCCTTCGCGAAGCGTTCCGGGCGATCCGCCGGGCAGAACAACCACGCCGGACCCGCCATCTGCCAACTCATACTGCGTCCTTTCGGGCATGCGCCTGCTTGCGCAGGGCGGCGGCGCCCGGGTCGTCGAGGCTCTGCTCCCACCCGCGGGCCGGACCGTCCGTGCTGTGTGCGTTGTGAGCGGGATCCTGCGCGATGCTGTGCCGCCGCATCCGGCCTCGATCGCTCACGCTGTGTCCGTGGTGGGCGTGGTGCTGCGTGATGACCCTGCGCTGCCGCGACCTGCCCCGGCCGCTCACTCCGGGCCGTCCGGTGCTTTGCGCACCAGCGTCTTGCGCACCGCCGTCGCGATGACATCGCCGTGCTGGTTACGCCCGGTGTGCGCGAAGGTCACGATGCCCTCGCCCGGACGGCTCTTCGACTCGCGCTTGTCGGTGACCACGGTCTCGGCGTACATGGTGTCGCCGTGGAACACCGGCTTGGGGAACGCGACCTCGGAGAAACCGAGGTTGGCCACGATGGTGCCCTGGGTCAGCTGCGCCACCGACAACCCGATCAGGGTGGACAGGGTGAACATCGAGTTCACCAGCCGCTGGTTGAACGGGGGCTGCCGGTCGCTGAACGCCGCGTCCAGGTGCAACGCCTGGGTGTTCATGGTCAGCGTGGTGAACAGGACGTTGTCCGCCTCGGTGATGGTGCGGCCGGGGCGGTGCTCGTAGACCACTTCGGTGTCGAACTCCTCGAACCACAGGCCGCGTTGCACGACCGCGCGCCGGGTCACAGGCCCAGCTCCCGTCCGATCAGCATGAGCTGCACCTCCGTCGTCCCTTCGCCGATTTCCAGGATCTTGCTGTCGCGATAGTGCCGGGCGACCGCGTATTCGTTCATGAACCCGTAGCCGCCGAAGATCTGCGTCGCGTCGCGGGCGTTGTCCATGGCGGCCTCGCTGGCCACCAGCTTCGCGATGGACGCCTGCTTCTTGAACGATTTGCCCGCCAGCATCAGCGCCGCGGCGTCGTAGTAAGCGGTCCGGGCGGCGTGCGCCCGCGCTTCCATTCGGGCGATCTTGAACGCGATGGCCTGGTTGCGCCCGATCACCTGGCCGAACGCCTCGCGTTCCTTGGCATAGCGCACGCTCTCGTCCACACAGCCCTGCGCGGCCCCGACCGAGAGCGCGGCGATGGCGATGCGCCCCTCGTCGAGGATGCGCAGGAAGTTCGCGTAGCCGCGCCCGCGCTCGCCGAGCAGGTTCTCCTCGGGCACGCGCACGTCGGTGAAGCTGAGCGGATGGGTGTCCGAGGCGTTCCAGCCGACCTTGTTGTACGCCGGCTCGGCGACGAAACCGGGCGTGTCGGTCGGCACCAGGATGGTCGAGATCTCCTTCTTGCCGCCGGTCTGCCCGGTCACCGCGGTCACCGTGACGAGCTTGGTGATGTCGGTGCCGGAGTTGGTGATGAACTGCTTGCTGCCGTTGATGATCCATTCGCCGCCGTCGACGACCGCGGTGGTCCTGGTGCTGCCCGCGTCGCTGCCCGCGCCCGGTTCGGTGAGCCCGAACGCGGCGAGGTTGCGTCCGCTGGTCAGCCGCGGCAGCCATTCCTGCTTCTGCTTGTCGTTGCCGAAGCGGTAGATCGGCATCGCGCCCAGCGACACCCCCGCCTCCAGCGTGATCGCCACGCTCTGGTCGACCTTGCCCAGCTCCTCGAGCGCCAGGCACAGCGCGAAGTAGTCGCCGCCCATGCCGCCGTACTCCTCGGGGAAGGGCAGGCCGAACAGGCCCATCTCGGCCATCCCCGCGACCACCTCGTAGGGGAAGGTGTGGTTCGCGTCGTGCTCGGCCGCCACCGGAGCGACCACCGACCGCGCGAAGTCGCGCACGGTCAGCGCGAGATCCCGGTACTCCTCCGGCAGCGTGCCGGTGGACAGGAAGTCGGTCATGCGGGGATTCCTTCTCGTTCGTCGTGATTCGTTTCGGCCTGCGCGAGGACGCGCGCCAGCACCTGGTCCAAGCGCACCTGCGCGCCCGGCTCCACCAGTAGTTCGACGGTTCCGGCGACCGGCGCGGTGAGCGAATGCTCCATCTTCATCGCCTCCACGATGACCACCGGATCACCCGCGGCGACCACGCCGCCCGCGGCGACCGGTACCGCGATCACCGAACCCGGCATGGGGGAGCGGATCTCGGCGTCGCCGACGTGTTCGTCGCCACCGCGCACGTTGACCTCGGCCACTTCGCGCAGCGCCGCGATGCCGGACGGTCCGGCCACCCACAGCAGGCCGTCCTGCTCGGCGACCCGGTAGGTGCGGCGCAGGCCGTCCAAGGTGAGCGTGAGAAGGCCCGCGCAGCGGTCTGAGGCGACGAAAGACGCACTGAGCGAACGGCTCTCATCGTCGTCGACCCGCACCGTGCCGTTACCGGGCGTGCCGGAGAGGTAGACGTGCTCGACCCGCTCGCCGCCCGCCAGCCGGATCGGCGTCGGCGCGTCGGCCCCGATCCGCCAGCCGGACGGAATCTCCCAGGGATCGCGCGGCGTGGCAGGCCAGCGGCGCAGCCAATGCCAGGCAGCGGCGGCGACGAACTCGTCGTCGCCGACGGAAGCGGGACGGAAGTCGGCGACCCGCCGGTCCAGCAGGTCGGTGTCCAGCCGTCCCTCGGCCACGTCCGGGTCGTCCAGCAGGAAACGCAGGAATTCGATATTGCTGGTGACACCGAGCAGCACGGTGTCGGCCAGCGCCCGGTCGAGTTTCGCGAGCGCGGCGGTGCGGTCACCGGCATGCGCGATGACCTTCGACAGCATCGGGTCGTAGTCGCTGCCGACGTGTGTGCCGATCCGCAGGCCCGAATCCACCCGGATACCGGGACCCTCCGGCTCGTCGAGGTCGAGCACCGTGCCGCCGGTGGGCAGGAATCCGCGCCCTGGATCCTCGGCGTACACCCTGGCCTCGATCGCGTGCCCGACCATGCGGATGTCGTCCTGCGCTACCGCCAGCTTCTGCCCGGCAGCCACCCGGACCTGGCATTCCACCAGGTCGACGCCGGTGACCAGTTCGGTGACCGGGTGCTCCACCTGCAGGCGGGTGTTCATTTCCATGAAGAAGAACTCGTCGGGGCGGTCGGCGGAGACGATGAACTCCACGGTGCCCGCGCCAACGTAGTCCACGCTGCGCGCGGTGTTGCAGGCGGCGGCGCCGATCCTGGCCCTGGTGGCCGCGTCCAGCAGCGGCGAGGGCGCCTCCTCGATGACCTTCTGGTGGCGGCGCTGCAAGCTGCATTCGCGCTCGCCCAGGTGCAGCACGTTGCCGAACTGGTCGGCGAGCACCTGCACCTCGATGTGGCGCGGACGGGTGACGAAGCGTTCCAGGAACAGCGTGTCGTCACCGAACGCGGCGGCGGACTCGCGCCGGGCGCTGCGCAGCGCCTCCGGCAGCCGGGCCGGATCGTCCACCCGGCGCATGCCTTTGCCTCCACCACCCGCGGACGGCTTGACCAGCACCGGATAGCCGACGTCGGCGGCCGCGGCGATCAGGTCGTCGTCGGTCAGACCGGGTGTGGCGATGCCGGGCACCACCGGGACGCCGAACGCGGCCACGGTGTTCTTCGCGGTGATCTTGTCGCCCATCACCTCGATCGCGCGAGCGGGCGGGCCGAGGAAGACGATGCCCGCTTCGGCCAGCGCGGCGGCGAAAGCGGCGTTCTCCGAGAGGAATCCGTAGCCGGGGTGGACCGCTTGCGCGCCGGTGCGCACGGCGGCGGCCACCACCCGGTCGATGGCGAGGTAGCTCTCCCGGGCGGGGGCCGGGCCGAGGCGCACGGCCGTGTCGGCTTCGCGGACGTGGCGGGCGTCGGCGTCGGCGTCGCTGTAGACGGCCACCGAGCGGATGCCCAGCGCGCGCAGGGTGCGGATCACCCGCACCGCGATCTCGCCGCGATTGGCGACGAGCACGGTGTCGAACCCGACGGGGACGGATTTGTTCAGCATCGTCATCACATCCGGAATACGCCGTAGGAAACGGGTTCGAGCGGGGCTTGCGCGCACACCGACAGAGCGAGTCCGAGCACGGTCCTGGTGTCGGCGGGGTCGATGACGCCGTCGTCCCACAACCGGGCGGTCGAGTAGTAGGGGTTGCCCTGGCTCTCGTACTGCTCCCGGATCGGGGCCTTGAACGCTTCCTCGTCCTCGGCCGACCAGGGCTGCCCGCTGCTGTCGAGCTGGTCACCGCGCACGGTCGACAGCACCGACGCCGCCTGCTCGCCGCCCATCACCGAAATGCGGGCGTTCGGCCACATCCACAGGAACCGTGGCGAATACGCGCGCCCGCACATCGAGTAGTTGCCCGCACCGTAGGAACCGCCGATGACGACGGTGAGCTTCGGCACCCGCGCGCAGGCCACCGCGGTGACCATCTTCGCGCCGTGCTTGGCGATGCCGCCCGCCTCGTAGTCGCGACCGACCATGAAGCCGGTGATGTTCTGCAGGAACAACAACGGGATGCTGCGCTTGTCGCAGAGCTCGATGAAATGCGCGCCCTTCATGGCGGATTCGCCGAACAGCACGCCGTTGTTGGCGACGATGCCCACCGGATGCCCGTGGATGCGCGCGAACCCGGTGACCAGCGTCTTGCCGTATTCGGCCTTGAACTCGTGGAAGCCGCTGTCGCCCTCGAACGTCCCGTCGACCAGGCGGTGGATCACCTCGCGCACGTCGTAGGGGGTGCGCAGATCGACCGGCACCACGTCGTAGAGCTCGGATTCCGGCGCGGCGGGCGCGATGACGGGCCGGATGTCCCACGGGACCGGCGTACGCGGTCCGAGGGTGGCCACGATGCGGCGCACGATGCGCAGCGCGTCCTGGTCGTCCTCGGCCAGGTGATCGGTGACGCCGGAGGTACGCGAGTGCAGCTCGCCGCCACCGAGTTCCTCGGCCGTGACCACCTCGCCGGTCGCGGCCTTCACCAGCGGTGGGCCGCCGAGGAAGATGGTGCCCTGGTTGCGCACGATCACGGCTTCGTCGCTCATCGCGGGCACGTAGGCGCCACCGGCGGTGCACGAGCCCAGTACCGCGGCGATCTGCGGAATTCCCTTGGCGCTCATGGTCGCCTGGTTGTAGAAGATGCGCCCGAAATGCTCCCGGTCGGGGAACACTTCGTCCTGGTGCGGCAGGTACGCGCCGCCGGAGTCGACCAGATACACACACGGCAAGTGGTTCTGCGACGCGATCTCCTGCGCGCGCAGATGTTTCTTCACCGTCATGGGGTAGTAGGTGCCGCCCTTGACCGTCGCGTCGTTGGCCACGATCACGCATTCCCGGCCGGACACCCGTCCGATCCCGGTGATGATCCCGGCGCCGGGGGAGTCGTCGCCGTACATCCCGGTCGCGGCCAGCGGGGAGAGCTCGAGGAACGGGCTTCCCGGGTCCAGCAGCTGGTCCACCCGCTGCCGGGGCAGCAATTTGCCCCGCGCGACGTGGCGATCACGCGCCTTCGCGGGCCCGCCCAGCGCCGCGGCATCGAGCCGTGCGCGCAGGTCGTCGACCAGCGCCGCGTGCGCGGCACGGTTTCCGACGGCCTCTTCGGTAACGGTCATCACGCCATCCTGTCGTCCAGTTAGTCGACGATAACTGGAATTCACGTTAGTGTTGATTAACCGAGATGTCCAGGTCGGTGGAAAGGAACGCGTGTGACCAGTGCCGAATCCGTCGCGCCCACCCGTCGCGAGCAACTGAAGGCGCAACGCAGGGCGCAACTGCTGGAAGCCGGAGCGCGGTTGATCGCCGATCGCGGCTACCTCGGCATGCGCCTGGACGACCTGGGCGCCGCCGTTGGCATCAGCGGTCCCGCGGTTTACCGGCACTTCCCGAACAAAGAGGCGCTGCTGGTCGAGCTGCTGATCGGAGTGAGTCAGCGCCTGCTCGACGGCGGCAAGGCGGTGGTGGCAGGCACGAACTCCGCCGACCAGGCGCTCGCCGGACTGGTCGATCACCACCTGGACTTCGCGCTCGGCGAACCGGAGCTGATCCGCATCCAGGACCGCGATTTGGACAACGTGCCCGCTGCGGCCCGCCGGGAGATCCGCCGCACCCAGCGTCAGTACGTGGAGATCTGGGTGAGCGTGCTGCGCGAACTGCATCCGGAGCTACCCGAGGAGACGGCGCGGGTGCAGGCCCACGCCGTCTTCGGGCTGATCAACTCCACCCCGCACAGCGCGAGCGAGGCGACCGCCGCCCGAGCCCGGCCGGTGCTGCGGGGGATGGCGCTGACCGCACTCGGCTGAGCGCGCCCTCATCGCGCGCTCCACCCGCCGTCCATCGTGTAGGCCGCGCCGGTGACCATGCTCGCCTCCGGCGAGGCGAGCCAGCCCACCAGCGAGGCGACCTCCTCCGGCTCGACGAGGCGTTTGATCGCGCTCTCGGTGAGCAGGATCTTCTCCACCACCTCCTGCTCGGGCACGCCGTGCGCCTTGGCCTGGTCGGCGATCTGCCTGTCCACCAGCGGTGTTCGCACATAGCCCGGGTTGACGCAGTTGCTCGTCACGCCGTGCGGGCCGCCCTCCAGGGCGGTGACCTTCGACAGCCCCTCCAGCCCGTGTTTGGCCGTCACGTAGGCGACCTTGTATTCGGAGGCGCGCAGGCCGTGCACCGAGGAGATGTTGACGACTCGACCCCAGCCCTGCCGGTACATGTGCGGCAGCGCCGCGCGCACCAGCAGGAACGGCGCCTCGACCATCAGTGTGAGCAGATCGCGGAAACGCTGCGGCGCGAACTCCTCGATCGGGCTGACGTGCTGCACCCCGGCGTTGTTCACCAGGATGTCGGTGTCGAGTTCCAGCTCTTCCAGCGACGCGACGTCGAGCAGATCCACCGCCCACGACTTGCCGCCCAGTTCCCTGGCCACCGCCTTCGCGCCGACATCGTCGACGTCGGCCACCGTGACCGTGGCGCCGCGCGCCGCGAGCGCGCGGGCGCAGGCAGCGCCGATGCCGCTCGCGCCGCCGGTGACCAGGGCGCTGCGCCCCGCCAGATCGCTCATCGCAGGGTCACCTCGGTCCGCGCGCCGAGGGCCTCGGCGTCGGCGTGGTCGATGCTTTCCAAGGTCAGCCCCTTCGTCTCGCGTGCGGCGAGCACGGCGATCGCGCTCACCGCCGCGGCGCCCGCCAGGTACCAGGCGATCGGCACCGCCGAGTGATAGGTGTTCAGCAGCCGGACGGCGATGATCGGCGCGAGCGAACCGGCCACGATCGAGGTCACCTGATAGCCGAGGGACACACCGGAATAGCGCATCCGGGTGGGGAACATCTCGGCCATGATCGCGGGCTGCCCGGCGTACATGAAGGCGTGGAAGATCAGGCCGATGATGATCGCGGACATGATGACCACGTTGTGACCGCTGTCCATCATCGGGAAGGCGAAGAAGCCCCAGGTCCCCGCGGCCAGCGCGCCGACCAGATAGACCGGTCGTCGGCCGAAGCGGTCGGATAGGTTGCCCACCAGCGGGATCGCCACGAAGTGCACCGCGTGCGCGGCGAGCAGCCACCACAGGATCACTTGGGTGTCGGCGTGCACCTCGACCTTCAGATAGGTGATCGTGAACGTGACCACCAGGTAGTACATGACGTTCTCGCCGAAACGCAGCCCCATCGCGGTGAACACGCCGCGCGGGTAGCGCCGCAGCACCTCGACCACACTCAGCGAGGTCGCCTTCGTCTGCTCGGCTTCCCGCTGCGCCGCGACGAAAATGGGCGCGTCGGTGATCTTCGTGCGGATGTAGTAGCCGATCAGCACCACCACCGCCGACAGCCAGAACGCCACCCGCCAGCCCCAGCCGAGGAACGCCTCGTCCGACAGCGTGGAGGTCAGCACGAGCAGCACCACCGTCGCCAGCAGATTGCCCGCGGGCACGCCCGCCTGCGGCCAGCTCGCCCAGAATCCGCGGCTGCGGCTCGGGCTGTGCTCGGCGACCAGCAGCACCGCGCCGCCCCACTCCCCGCCGACCGCGAAGCCCTGGATGAAACGCAGGGTGACCAGCAGCGCCGGCGCCCAGTAACCGATCTGTCCGAAGGTCGGCAAACAGCCCATCAGGAACGTCGCGCTGCCCACCAGCACCAGGCTGAATTGCAACAGCTTCTTACGCCCGTACTTGTCGCCGAAGTGCCCGAAGACCACGCCGCCGAGTGGACGCGCCGCGAAGCCGACCGCGTAGGTCACGAAGGCGGCCAGGATGGCGTCCAGGTCGCTGGTGTCCTTGGCGAAGAACACCTTGCTGAACACCAGCGTGGCGGCGGTGCCGTAGAGGAAGAACTCGTACCACTCCACGATCGTGCCCGCCATGGACGCGGCCACCACACGGCGCAGACCGCTGGTCGTCGCGCCCGGATCCTCCGCCGGTGCCGCTGCGGCGCTGTGCTCCCTCATCGCACTTCTCCTTCGTGCCCGGGGTCACACACCGAGTGACGATGTGATGGCCCCCACAATGCTTGGCTGCACTGAGTATTGGTGCAGACCATTGGCCTAGCAATGACCATTAATGCAGTTCCGCTCTGCAAAGATGCAGATACGGGCTGCGCTGCACCAGCATTCGGGCTGAGGACGGCACGTGTTCATGGGCACGGATCCGAACTGCGCCTTCGCGCTCGACTCCTCGGCGAAGGCGGTCGGTTCGGCGGCGAAGACCTTTACGCCGTGGCCTGGATCAGGTTCGTCTCACGGTTCTCGATCTGTTCGGTGATGTTCGGCCGGGCGGGCGGACGGACGCGGTGCAGGGCCGCGTAGCCCGCGGTCGCGAGGACCAGCGCGACGAATATGCCGAGGTTGCTGCTGCCCAGCCCGCCGGCGCGGGCGGCGGGGGTGAACAGGTATCCGAGCAGTGGGCCGATGTGCGGATCGGGGGAGGTGATCAGGCCGAACCCGACGATGGTCGCGACGGTCAGGCAGCCGAGCCCGGCGCGGTTCACCCTGCCGTAGCCGCCGACCGGGCTGAACAGGGCCGTCCGGTCGTAGCCGATGTGGCGTCGCTGCCACAGGTCGACCACGAAGATCCCGGACCAGGCGGCCATCACCACCGCGGTCGTGGTCAGGAATGCCTGGAAAGGAGCGAAGAAGCCCGGCGCGGCGAAGACGACATAGCCACCCGCGCCCGCGATCAAGACCGCGTCGATGAGCACGGTGTAGTGCCGAGGCATCCGCACGCCCAAGGTCTGCAACGCGAGGCCCGAGGAGTACAGGCCGATGATGGAGCCGGACACGAAACCCACCAGCGCCAGGATCAGATACGGCACCAGGAACCAGGTGGGCAGATGGGCCGACAAGGCGCTGATCGGGTCGGTCGCGGCCATGGCCGCGACCTCGGGGTCGCCCGTGGCCAGCAATGTCCCGAATCCCATCAACACGATGGCGGGGGCGGTGCCGCCGAAGGTGATCCATCCCACCAGCGCACGTTTGCCGGTCTCGCGCGGCAGATAACGGGTGTAGTCGGCCGCGCAGTTGACCCAGCTCAGGCCGAGCAGGCTGGCGGTCAACATGATCCCGCCCATGAACGCGCCCACACCGGCCCGGCCGTGCGTCGCGAACGAGATCTCGGGCAGCGTCAGCACGACATAGCCCACCGACAGGGCGGTGAATACCAAAGCGAACCACTTCTGAATCCGCAGGATCACATGGCAGCCGTAGATTCCGACCACGGTACTGGCCAGAACGACGACGCAGAGGGTGACGGCCATGAAGGGCCTGGTATCCATGTCCGGGTCGAGCCGATGGGCCACGGTGCGGGCCGCGAGGGTCGCCAGGACCGCCGAGAAGGTCTCCCATCCCACCAACGCCAGATAACTGATCAGGGTCGGGATCTTGTTGCCGTGGAATCCGAACGCCGCGCGGCCGGCCACCATGGTCGCCGCCCCGCCGCGCTGCCCGGCCAGTGACACCAAGCCGAGCAGCAGGAAGGACAGAACCGCACCAGCCGCCGCCGCCAGCGCCGCCAGGTGCCAATCGAGGCCGAGCGCCATGACGTACGGACCGAACGACACCAGCAGCACGTTGCAGCTGGTGCCTGCCCAAGGCCAGAACTGGGCGCGCGGTGCACCTCGGCGCTCGTCATCGGCGACCCATTCCGCGCCTTTTCGCTCGAAGGACCACTTGAAAGCTTTCGCTGAAGCCATTGCCATGCCCAGATCCATTCGACGAGGGCCGCGACCGCTGCGGGCACTGGGTCCCGACCATTCCGTATACTTGAATATTGTGCCGTTAGTTGACGGCTCATTGTATGACGGTAGATCGCTGAGCGGAACCATTGTTGACGGGGCATCTACTGAGACGCATCGGCTCTCGGCGTTCCGGGCACTGGGCAGTTCATAGTCAGCGGAATGCGGCTTTTCGCGCGCCAAGTCCCCTTGATTCGAGCCTGGGCGCGAGGCTCGTGGTCATGTTGCGACCTAGTCAACGATCCGTTGTTCGATGGCGTATTTGTCTGCGACGCGCAATTCGAGAGTGCCGACGATCGTGTGCGCGTCGACCGGTGGAGATCCCGAGTCGGTGTCCGCACCACATGTCGAGTAGTCGCCGGAGCGGACGCCGGTTCCGTTCTGCAAAGATGCGGATATGAGCCCGGCTTCCGCGGGGTCTGCCCGACGTCCCAGCGCCGATGACCTCCTCGTTCTGCTCGCGGTCGGACGGTCCGGCCGCTTCGTCACGGCGGCCGAGGAACTCGGCATCAATCACACGACGATCTCCCGTCGTATCGCCGCGCTGGAACACACCCTCGGTGGCCGGGTGCTCACCCGAGTAGCCGGTGGCTGGGAGTTGACCGACCTCGGCAGGGAGGCGCTCGCCGCCGCCGAGGCGGTGGAGTCGGCCGTGAAGTCCCTCGCGGGCGACGCGGGCGGGAACCGATCGCTGGAAGGGGTGGTCCGTATCTCGGCGACGGACGGCTTCAGCGCCTACATCGCCGCGCCCGCGGCCGCGGAAGTGCAGCGGCGGCACCCGAAGATCACCGTGGAGATCGTGGCGACCACCCGGCGTGCGTCCCAGCAGCGTTCGGGACGCGACCTCGAGATCGTCGTCGGCGAACCGCAGGTGCACCGCGCCACCGCCACCCACCTGGCCGACTATTGCCTGGGCCTCTACGCATCGCGCGAATATCTCCGCGACCACGGCACGCCCGCGACGATCGACGAGTTGACCGAACACCCGCTGGTGTACTTCATCGATTCCATGCTCCAAGTCGACGACCTCGACCTGGCCTCCAGTTTCGCGCCCGCGATGCGCGAATCCGTCACGTCCACCAATGTTTTCGTGCACGTCGAGGCGACGCGAGCCGCGGCGGGTCTCGGCCTGCTGCCCTGCTTCATGGCCGACCGTCACGCGGATCTCGTTCGCGTCCTCGCCGATTCGGTGACGGTCACCCTCGGCTACTGGATGGTCGCTCGTACCGAAACCCTGCGCCGCCCGGAAGTGGCCGCCGTCGTCACCGCCATCCGCGCCATGGTCGCCGACCAGCGCGACATCCTTCTCGGATACCGGGGCTGATTTCCGCCGGGCGAACATCGGCGCTCCACGCTGCGGATCACACACGCTCCTGGATCGACCGAGGGCACACAATCTACTCCCGACCGAATGCCGCAGAGCGGATCGCGCCTGTCATCACCTGGTCGGGCCGCTTCGGACGAGGGCGTCGAATCGGTGGCGGAAGTGTTCTGCGTCGTCTCCGCGGGTGCGGGTAGCGGCTACGCGGACCGGGCGTAGTTCGGCCAGGAGTCGGGGAGAGTTGACGGGGCCTTCCAGAAGGGTCATGGCGGTGTGTGCTTCGGTGATCGCCGAGGTGGTGTCGCCCAAGCCGGTGAGGGCGGCGGCGTAATAGGCGCGGTACGACGCTTCATCGCGGGGGAAACAGGCAGCGTCGGACACGGTATCGCGGCATAGATCGGCTGCTCGGCCATGGTGTCCGAGCATGCGGAGTCCTCGGGCTTCGTGGGCGCGCAGCTCGGCCTCGTTGACGTGCTCCAACCATGCCGGGTCGTTCGGGTTGTCCAGACCGCGATCGGCTTCGCGCCAGACTCGCGCCATCGCGCGGTCGAATTCCTGTTCGTCGCCGATGGCCGCGTACGCCGTTGCCTCTTCAGCGGCCTTCAGCGCGTTCATGCGAGCCGACGGTATGTTGCTGACGAGTTCGGTCGAGCGCCGGGCCAGGCGTACGGGCTCGGCGAACGAGGCAGGGGAAGAGGCGGCCAGATTCGCGAGGTCTCCGAGGGCGGCGGCCAATAATGCGTTGTCCCCGCACTGTTCGGCGAGCAGGACCGATTCCGTCAAGTGTCGTCGCGCAGTGCCCAGTCGATTACTGTCGCGAGCGAGCCAGGCGACGGTATTCGACAGCCATCCCGTTGCGTTCAGCAAATCGGCACCTGTGCGGTGGCCGTACGACTTGGAGTCGAGTAGCCGCCGCACCGAAACGTATTGCCGCGTCGCGTAGTCGAATGCCCCGCCGCCTCCGTGACGGTTGTCGTGCTCCCACAGGCGTTGCGTCAGCGCACGAATATAAGTGATATGGCCCGTACCGACCCGAAGAGGTTCTACCGCCCTGGTCGGCGGCGTGGCGACACCTGCCACCGCCGTTATCGTCGCTGCCAGGCCGAATTGTCTGCGGTCCACGTCATCGACTCCTTCGCCACCCCCGTAGTCGATGGTCCCCGGATCGGGTGTTGCGAGCAAGAGAGGCAGCAGCGCGGAGCGGGGAATACCCAGTACGTCGGCGGCGCGGGCCAATTCGCGGACGTCGTAGATGGTGCCCACTTCTCCACGCTCGACCCGGCCCGCGTGCGTGCGATCCCAGTGCAGGAGTGCGCCGAAGTCGGCTTGGGACAGGCCCATTTCTTTGCGGACGAGGGCGAGGGCTTGACCGGGCCGCCCCTCGGCGAGCAACTTGCGGAATTGCGGCGTCGTCCACACGCCGTCCATTTCGTTGTCGATCACATTCGGCCCCCTGTCCCGAAATCCACTGTGATGCGCGAACTTTAAGCACAAATTCGAAGGCGGCGAGGGGCAACCGCAGATATCGCGCACCTACTGTCGCGCGCTTGACAGCGTCGCGATGCTCCGTCCGTTCCTCGAGGCTCGAAGGGCGCGCGCCGCCGGGGTGATGTCGTGTCGGCACGGCACTCCGGACGCGGTGAGCCGCGAAGGGGGGCGAAAGCCCCCGGCGGCGGGCGCACCCATCGAGAACGAGAGGTGATCATGAAGCCGAAAGTGGTCGGATATCTGCGCCGCGACATCTCCGGCCGCCGCACGCGTAGGCACGAAATGGAAATTCGCGCGCTGGCGAAGGCGTCCAATTTCGATCTGGCACGAACGCTGGTCGCAGGCCCGACCGCCCCCGCGTCGGTCGAGGCGCTGCTCGCCGTGATCGGCCGGGTCGGCGCGATCGCGGTGATCACCCCGTCTCGGGACCATCTGGAGGACCGCGCGGACGCGATCATGTCGGTGTGCGGGCTGATCACCCTCGACTCGAGGCACATTTCATCGCAGGGTATGGGGCACCTCGCCGCCCCATGGCCCCTCGGACCTCGCAAGGGCGATCGAACGGGGGGATGACTGACGTCAGGAGAGCTTCGATTCTCGTGGATCGCGTGGTACGTTCACTTTGTTGAATGATCGTTCAATCAATGGAGTGCTCGTGGGAAGTCGACGAGAACAGGCGGAGTGGCGGCGCGAGCGCTTGCTGGACGCGGCGTTGGACGTGTTCGCCGTCAAGGGGATCGACGGCGCTTCGATCAAGGACATCGCGGCTGCCGCCGGGGTGGCGCCGGGCCTGCTATATCACTATTTCGCCGGTAAAGAGGCGCTGGTCACCGCGTTGCTGCGGGAGCGCGGGTTCTCACGGCAGTTGCGCGAATCGCTGGAGCAAGCGGAAGACAGGCCGGCGACCGAGGTCCTGCCGCGGGTCATGCGCGAGTTCGACGGCGTTCTGGCCGCCAACGCCAAGCTGATCAGACTGTTCTTCGCCGCCGGGCATTCACACGAGAACGTGCGGGCGGTGCTGGCGGAATTCGTCGGGGAAGGACAAGCCGTGATGGCCGAGTATCTGCGCTCACGCGTGGCCGCGGGCGAATTGCGTGACCACGATGCGCATACGACAGCGACCGCTCTGTTCGCGACTCTCGCTGTCGGCCGCAGCACCGGCATCCCGGTCGACGTCGCCGAGTTGGTCGGGCTCGTGCTCCACGGACTCGTTCGACGCACACCGTCCGAAGAAGAAGGAGAGATCGCCGGTGCATGACATGAACGTGCAATGCTGCGTGGTCGGCGGCGGCCCCGCCGGAATGATGCTGGGTACGCTGCTGGCCCGGCAGGGTGTCGAGGTGATCGTGCTCGAAAAACACGCCGACTTCCTACGCGACTTCCGGGGCGACACCATCCATCCGTCCACTCAGGAACTCATCCACGAACTCGGCTGGCTGGACGAATTCCACCGCCTCCCGCACAGCACCATGGATCGGGTCACCGTCGCTGTGGGCGGCACGCCCGTGACCTTCGCGGATTTCCGGAAACTGCCGGTCCGCAGCCCGTACATCGCGTTCATGCCGCAATGGGAATTCTTGAACTTCCTCGCGACCAAGGCAGCGACCTTTCCCGGCTTCCGACTCCTACAGCGCACGGAAGCAATCGATCTGCTCATCGAGAACGATCGAGTCCTCGGTGTGCGGGCGACCACCGACACCGGAAGCTTCGAAGTCCGTGCCGATCTCGTCGTGGCCGCCGATGGCCGCCACTCGCGGATGCGCGACGCAGCCGGTCTGCGGGCCGAAATGAACTCGCCACCGATGGACGTCCTGTGGTTTCGGCTGTCGCGCCGAGCGACGGACCGGGTCGAATTCTTCCAAGGCGGTAAAGGGGCGATGGTCGCCATCGACCGCGGGAACTACTGGCAGGTGGCGTACACCATCCCCACGAACGCCTACGAGGAAATGCGCGCGCTCGGCATCGGCGAGCTACGCGACAGAATCACCGCGCTCGCCCCCGTATTGCGGGATCGCGTCCACGAACTCGCCGATTGGGACGACGTTCATCAGCTCACGGTCCGTGTGGATCGGCTCGACAAGTGGTATCGGCCAGGCCTGCTCTGCATAGGTGATGCCGCGCACGCCATGTCACCGGCGGGTGGCGTCGGCATCAATCTGGCCATCCAGGACGCCGTCGCGGCAGCGAACATCCTCGGCCCGAAACTGCTCGCCCACACCCTGACCGACGCCGATCCGCCCCGCGTGCAAGCCCGCCGCCAACTGCCCGTCAAACTGACTCAGCTGTTTCAGCTGGCCATTCTGCGTGACCTCTACCCCAAGAATCTGCACGACGACACAGCCACCCATGTCCCGCCGATCTTCCGAATCTTCCGGCGGCTGCCCGCGTTGCGGCACGCGGTGGGCCGATTCATCGGGCTCGGCGTCCGGCCGGAACACATTCGCACCTGAATGCCGGCGCAGACGAGCCCGGGGTTTCCGCTCCGCACGATCGGTCAACAATTGGCAGCGGGGGTCGGACCGGTCGACGCCCGTGACAGATCAGATCGATTGCCCGGCGGGAGAACTGGCCGAGCAGCGCGCAAGGAGGAACCGCCGGACTCGGCCTCGATCTGCTGCTGGCCCTCACCGCGGGCAACGGTTCCAGCACCACTATCGGCTCCGGCCTGGCCACTCGCCTGCGCGCCGCGGGCTGCCTGCCCTGGCAGCGCTGATCCATAGCCGAGTTCGACGGCATGCCACCTCGAGCCGCGCACCAGCGGCGGGTGGCTTCCGTCGAGCGGCGACAGTCTCTGGCATCCGGTAGGGCTGCTTTGTCTACAGCATGGCGTAGAGGACGTCGCAGCGTCGGTGGGACAGCGCACCGGACAATGCCTACGCACGCATCGAGCGAGAAAGTCCCTGTTCAGCCGGAGTGTCGAGAGTGCCGGGTATGCAGGACTGTGGGGACGTGAGTACTCCTGCACCCGGACCCGTCTTCGACGTGATCGCCGATCCGGTACACGGCCGCCGTATGGGTCATCCGGCCTGGGGGTGCGGGCGCAAATCGATCGTGTCACGCGCCCGTGCCCACACCTCCTGGGCGTCGAACCGGGCGGCCTGCCACGAGTCGGTGGCGAGGCCGACTCGCCCGCGCCACTTCCGCATGATGTCGGCGTGCACCGGCCAGCGCACAAACCGCCGCATGTCCTTTTCGGTCTCCCACACCGAGATCGAGCCGCCGCGCGACTCCGACGGCCGTGCCCACAGCCACAGGCCGACCGCTCCGTGCATCACGGGCCAGTTCCGGCCCAACCGCATTCCCGTCTTGTAGATCTCCTGAACGTCTTCTTCGGAGGCGGCCAGGAAGTCGGTCACGCTGACGAACACCGGGCCTGCGCTGTCGTGGCGGGGCCCGGCTTGCCAGGGCATGAGCACGGTGCCCTCGGAAAACGGGTGTTCGCCTGCCGCGCCGTGCGGGTCGATGGGTCTTTGGTCTGTAGAATTAGTACGCATTTGTAGATGATATGCATGTGCATATCGAATCCACAACCGCTGGTGTCAGTTGTGGCGACCGCCTTAGGGTGAGCGAATGGCCTCTCTTTCCGATCCCGAAGTGCGCGAGTTCCTCACCCACGGCACCCGTACCGGCAAGGTGGCGTTCGTCGCCGCCGACGGCAGGCCGGTGGTGAGTCCGGTGTGGTTCGTCCTCGAGGGGGACGAACTGGTCTTCAACACCGGCAAGTCGACCGCGAAGGGCAAGGCGTTCGCCCGCGACGGGCGCATCGCGGTGTGCGTGGACCTGGAGGGACCGCCCTACGCCTCGGTTCAGTTGCAGGGCTCGGTCACGCTCTCGGAAGACCCCGACGAACTGCTGCGCACCGCCACCGAGATCGGCGGCCGCTACATGGGGGCGGATCGCGCCGAGGAATTCGGCAAGCGCAACGGTGTCCCCGGCGAACTGGTGGTCCGGCTGCGGCCCACGAAGGTGATCGCCCACTTCGACGCAACCGCCTGACCAGCCGAATCACCGCCTGGGCATTTCGCAGGCAGCGGTTGTCGCAGGTGTATTCGCTACTGATGCTCGAGCCGGTTCGCCGCAGATCCTGCCACGATCGGGCACTCGGCCGTCGGATGTCGCCGTTGTACCGCTACCGGCGCGCTGGCTGCTCGCCGTAGGCCCTGCCGCGTTCGGGCCACAGGCTTGGCGCTCCTCGCGGGGGGTCCCGCTGTTCTGCCGGTGCTCGGGCCGGTTCGTAGGCCCTGCTGCGGTCGGCCGCAGGCTTCGGCGCTAGTCGCGAGGGTCGCGCTGTGCCGGTGCTCGGGCCGGTTCGCCGTCGAGCCGGTGCGATCCGGCCGCACACATTCGCTTGGCGGCCAGGTGTCGACGTTGTGCGGCTACTGGTGCGCGGGCTGGTTCGCTGTGATCGGGCCGCAGGTTTCGGGGCTGGTCGCCGGGTGTCGTTGTACCGCGGCAGGTGCGGAGCTGGTTCGCTGTCGCCCTGCCGTGATCGGGCCGCAAGCAGGGGCGCTCGGTCGCCCGGTAAGCAGTGGACGGCGGTCAATACACTCACGCGCATGACCGTGCACTTCATCGGGGCCGGGCCGGGCGCGGCCGATCTGTTGACGGTGCGCGCGGTCGAGTTGCTCCGCGCGTCGCCGGTGTGCCTGTACGCGGGGACCTACCTGGATCCCGGTGTGTTGGCGTACTGCGCGCCGGACGCCGAGCTGGTCGATACCCAGCACTTGGACCTCGACCAGATCACCGAGCGTCTGGTGCGCGCCACCTCGGAGGGCAAGGACGTGGCCCGCCTGTGCTCGGGAGACCCGTCGCTGTATTCGGCGCTGACCGAGCAGACCCGCAGGCTCGACGCGCACGGGGTGCCGTGGGATGTCACGCCGGGCGTGCCCGCTTACGCGGCGGCGGCGGCGGTGCTCGGCACGGAGCTGACCGTGCCGGAGTTGGTGCAGTCGGTCGTGCTGACCCGCACCCATGCCCGCTCCACCGCGATGCCCGAGTCCGAAGCGCTGGCGAACTTCGCCGCCACCGGCGCCACGCTGGTGCTGCACTTGGCCGTTACCCGCGTCCGCGCCTTGGCCGCCGAACTGGCCGCCGACTACGGCCCGGACTGCCCGGTCGCCGTCGTCTACCGCGCCAGTCAACCCGAGCAGCTGGTCCTGCGCGGCACCCTCACCGACATCGCCGACCGAGTCGAGGCCGCCGGACTGCGGCAGGCGGCGGTGATCCTGGTTGGCCGCGCGCTCACGCCTGCGGTGTCGTGCGCGCAATCCCATCTCTACGACCCGACGCGGGTCCGCGGGTCCGCCGGTGCGCGGCGCGGATGACAACGGTGCGGGTGCGCCTCCAGAACCGGCGAATGTTTCAGCCGGACTCAGCTCATTGGTCCGACGTTGTGGGCGGCTGGCCGGGTGCGCAGTCTGATTGTCGAGGGGCGGGTGTGCCTCCGGATCGGCGACGCGCTCGGCTCGGCGTTCGTCCGGCCCGCCTGCTGACTTGGTCGCTCGGCAAACGATCCATCGCGGGCGAGTGCCGTAGGCGCCTGCCATACGTCGGGGCGTAAGTGTCCCAGTGGCGCAGGAGTGACGTGTGTGAGAACGGCAACAGTCTCCCGCGAACTCGCTGCAACCCTCTTGCCTGCGGTGATGTTTGCTCGCTATGTCCGATGGTTGGTCGGGTGCGGGGGGCGACGGTAGATTGATCCGGTGATTCGCAAAGAAGGTCCCCGCGGAGCCGGTCGGTGGGTTCTGGGCACGGTCGAGCCCATGTAACAAGCCCGGCACGTTGGACAGATAGTTCAAATGAACATTTTTTGCCTGATTTGATGTGAGAACTCAACCTGGAGACGCAGGCGCCACGCTCGGATAGGTGCGCGCCCCCTCCGGGTGTGGTCGGGGAGCGCTTGCGTGGTGTTCCGGAAGCGAGGTTACGGTTGGACCGGCTGGATTTCGGCGGAAACGGCGAAACTGGTAGCGAACGGGCACACGCTGGGTCTGGGGTAGCACCCGACTTGTCGGGTGCGTTCCCGTTGTCTCCCGCTCAGCTGGGCATCTGGTACGCGCAGCACGTGGACCCGCAGGTGCCGGTCACCATCGCGCAATACGTCGACCTGCACGGTGAGCTGGATGTCGATGTGCTCGAGCGCGCCAGCATCGACGCCTCGCACGAGCTGGGTTCGGGCTTCCTCCGGATTGTCGAGCGCGACGGCGAGCCGTTGCAGTTCATCGATCACTCCATCGCCGAGTACGACAAGGTCGTTTACGTCGACCTGCGCGGCGAGGCCGATCCGGCCGCCGCGGCGATGGCGTGGATGCGCGCCGAATACAGCCGCCCGCTCGACCTGACCAGCGACCGGCTGATCATGGTCGCGGCGCTGCGACTGGCCGACGACCACTGGTACTGGTACTCCCGCGCCCACCACATCGCGCTCGACGGCTTCGGCGCGATGACCAACCTGAATCGCATCGCCGAGCTCTACACCGCTTACGTCGGCGGAACCGAACCCGCCGCGTCCAAGGCGACCGACCTGCACACCCTTTACGAGCAGGAGATCGCCTATCGCGAAAGCTCCCGCTTCGTCTCCGACAAGGAGTACTGGGCGCAGCGGGTGGCCGGCCTGGAAGAGGGCACCAGCCTGACCGGCCGGTCCGCCCCGCCCGCCGCGATCAACGGCATCGTGAGCGCGGCGCTGTCGGACGAGCAGAACACCCTGCTGGACGCGGCCGTCGCCCGGCACGATTCCTCGCCCGCCGGTCTGCTGCTCGCGGGCTTCGCCGCCTACCTGGCGCAGTGGAACGGCGTCGAGGACGTCATCCTCAGCCTGCCGGTGACCGCGCGCACCACAGCGGCGATGCGCCGCTCGGGTGGTGTGTCGTCGAACATCGTGCCGCTGCGACTGCACGTGGGTCACGACACCACGGTGTCGGAGCTGCTCAAGCAGGTCCAGGTCGAGGTGTCCGGCGCACTGCGCCACCAGCGCTACCGGCACGAGGACATCCGCCGTGACGCGGCCGGTGACGGCGTGGTGACCACCGAGTTCTTCGGGCCGTGGGTCAACATCATGCTGTTCGGTGACGAGCTGGTGATGGGCCCGATGGTCGGGCAGCTCAGCGTGCTGTCCACCGGCAGCATCGAGGATCTGGGCGTCAACTTCTACCAGTCTGTCGCGGGCACCCGCTCGCACATCGACTTCGAGACCAACCCGAATCTCTACTCCGAGGACGAGGCGCGCCGCCACCACGGCCGCTTCCTGGAGTTCTTCGACCGCTTCCTCGCCGCCGAGGTGGACGAGACGGTGTGGGGCCTTCCGGTCGCCACCGCCGACGAACGCGAGCGGACGCTGCTGGAGTGGAACGACTCCGAGCAGGACGTCCCGGAGACCACGCTCGCGGCGCTGCTGGACGCGCAGATGGCGCTGACCCCGGACAACATCGCGCTCGACTTCGAGGGCGCGACGCTGGCCCACCCGTCGCCCGACCACCACCCCTCATCGAGTCGCTCCGCGACGCTGACGTATCGGGAGTTCGACGCGCGGGTCAACCGGCTGGCCCGCTTCCTGATCGCCGACGGCGTCGGCCCGGAGTCGCTGGTCGCGCTGGGCATGCGCCGCTCGCTGGAGCTGGTGATCGGCATGCACGCGGTGCTGAAGGCCGGTGGCGCGTACGTGCCGATCGATCCGGATCATCCGGCCGAGCGCACCGCCTACATCCTCGACAGCGCCGCGCCGGTGTGCGTGCTGACGCACTCGGCCGACGAGCTGGAGCTGCCGGAATCGGTGCGCCGGGTGGAGATCGACACCCTGGACACCTCGGCGTACTCGCCCGCACCGGTCACCGACGCCGAGCGCCTCGCGCCGCTGCGGCCGGACAACACCGCCTACGTCATCTACACCTCGGGTTCGACCGGTCGCCCCAAGGGCGTGGCGGTCACCCACCACGCGATCGTCAACCAGCAGCTGTGGATGCTCGACGAGTATCGGCTGAGCGCGGCGGATGTGTACCTGCAGAAGACCGCGACCACGTTCGACGTGTCACTGTGGGGCTACTTCCTGCCGCTGCTGGTGGGCGCGAAGCTGGTCATCGCGTCGCCGGACGGGCACCGCGACCCGCTGTACGTGGCGGAGATGATCTCCCGGCACGGGGTCACCGTGACCGACTTCGTCCCGTCCATGCTCACGGTGTTCGTCGCGCACGCCACGCGGGCCCAGTGCGCCACGCTGCGCGCGGTTTTCGTGATCGGCGAGGCCCTGCCGCCGGAGACCGCCGCGGGTTTCCGCGCGATCACCGACGCGGGGCTGCACAACCTGTACGGCCCGACCGAGGCGGCGGTCTCGGTGACCTACTGGGAGGCCACGGCCGCCGACACGGTGACCGTGCCGATCGGTATCCCGGAGTGGAACGTCCAGGTCTACGTGCTGGATTCGCGGCTGCGTCCGGCCGCGATCGGCGCGCCGGGTGAGCTGTATTTGGGCGGGCGCCAGCTCGCCCGCGGCTACCGCGGCAGGCCCGACCTGACGTCGGACCGCTTCGTCGCCAACCCGTTGTCGAGCACGGGTGAGCGGATGTACCGCACCGGTGACCTGGTGCGCTGGAACGAAGCGGGCACGCTGGAATACATCGGGCGCACCGACTTCCAGGTGAAGTTCCGCGGCCAGCGCATCGAGCTGGGCGAGATCGAGACCGATCTGCTCGCCCATCCCGCGGTCAGCCAGGCCGTGGTGCTGGTGGTGGACACCGCCACCGGTCAGCAGTTGGTGGCCTACGTCGTCCCGGCCCCCGGCCACACCGTGGAGCCGGTGGAGCTGACCAGGTTCGCCGCCGAGAAGCTGCCCAGCTACATGGTGCCCGCATCGATCATGGTGCTGGACGCCTTCCCGCTCAACACCAGCGGCAAGTTGGACCGCAAGGCCCTGCCGGAGCCGGTGTTCAGCGCCGACGCCGGGGATTTCCGCGCGCCGCGCACCCAGGCCGAGCAGATCGTGGCGGGCATCTTCGCCGACGTGCTCAGTCAGGAGCGCATCGGCATCGACGACAACTTCTTCGATCTGGGCGGCAACTCGCTGGTCGCCACCCAGGTGGTGGCGCGCATCGGCGCCGCGTTCGGCACCCAGATCGGGGTGCGCGCGCTGTTCGAGACCCCGACCGTCGCAGGCATCGCCGCCCGCGCGGAGAACGCCGCCCCCGTGGGCGAATCGCGTCCGCCGCTGGTAGCCCAGCAGCTTCCCGAGCGGGTGCCCTTGTCGCTGGCGCAGCAGCGCATGTGGTTCATCAACCAGTTCGACCCCACCGTGCCGACCTACAACCTGCCGTTCGTGGTGCGGTTGCGCGGCCAGGTGGACCTGGCGGCGCTGCAGTCGGCGCTGCTGGACGTGGTGCAGCGGCAGCAGTCGCTGCGCACGATCTTCCCCGAGTCCGGCGACGGCGGTTACCAGCAGGTGCTTCCGGTCGACGAGGTCGAACTCGGCATCGAGGTGCAGCCGATCGACGAGGCCGAACTGCACGGCGCGCTGGCCGAATTCGCCGCGCGCGGCTTCGACGTCTCGCGCGAGCTGCCGATCCGGGTGCGGGTGTTCGCGGTCACCGGCGGCCGTGGCAACGGCGCCGCAGACTACGCGGTGGCGTTCGTCGTGCACCACATCGCAGCCGACGGCTTCTCCTTCGGCCCGCTGGCCCGCGACGTGGGCGCCGCCTACCTCTCGCGCACCGCGGGCGAGGCCCCGAGCTGGGCGCCGCTTCCGGTGCAGTACCAGGACTTCAGCGTCTGGCAGCGCGAACTGCTCGGCGCGGAGTCCGACCCCGCGTCCATGGCGGCACGCGAGATCGCTTACTGGCGCAGGGCTCTCGCGGGCCTACCGGATCAGCTGGACCTGCCCGCGGACCGGCCGCGCCCGCCGGTGCAGAGCTTCCATGGCAGCCGGGTGAGCTTCGACATCGACGCCGAGTTGCACCGGCGTCTGGTCGCGCTGGCCCGCGCACAGGGCGTCAGCTTGTTCATGGTCATGCACGCCTCGCTGGCCGTGCTGCTGGCCCGGTTGTCCGGCACCGGTGACATCGCGATCGGCACGCCGGTCGCCGGCCGTGGCGAGCAGGCGCTCGACGACCTGATCGGCATGTTCGTCAACACCCTCGTGCTGCGGTCGGAGGTGGACGGCAGCGAGCCGTTCGCCGAATTCCTCGGCCGCACCAGGGAAACCGACCTGGCCGCGTTCGCGTTCGCGGACGTGCCGTTCGAGCGTCTGGTGGAGGTGCTCAACCCGACCCGCTCGCAGGCGCGCCACCCGCTGTTCCAGGTGATGCTGTCGTTCCAGGAGATGTCGCACGCGACTCTGGAACTGCCCGGTCTCTCGGTCACCGCCGATGAGCTCGAGGTCGACATCGCCAAGTTCGACCTGCAGTGGACGGTCACCGAGGAGCGCGGCGCGGACGGCGAGCCCGCCGGCATGGGCGCGGTCATCTCCTTCGCCACCGACCTGTTCGACGCGTCCACCGTCGCCGAGTTCGGCCGCCGCTACCAGCGCGTGCTGGAAGCCGCCGTCGCCGCGCCGGAAACCGCCGTGCGCGATATCGAGATCCTCGACGACGCCGAGCGCGCCCGGGTGCTGACCGAGTGGAACCACACCGGTCACGACGTGCCCGCCGCCACCGTGCTCGAGCTGTTCTCCGAGCAGGTGCGGGGCAGGCCGGACGACCCCGCCGTGCTGTTCGACGGCGGCTCACGCGGCGCGGAGCAATTCGGCCCGCCGGTCGAGCTGACCTACGCCGAGTTCGCCGGCCGGGTGAATCGCCTGGCACGCAAGCTGATCGACGCGGGGGTCGGCCCGGAAACACTGGTCGCGGTCGGCATCCGCCGGTCGGTGGACATGCTGGTGGCGATCTACGCCACGCTGACCGCGGGCGGCGGCTACGTGCCGATCGATCCCGACCACCCGGCCGAGCGCACCGAATACGTGCTCGACAGCTCTTCGCCGGTGTGCGTGCTCACCACCACGACCGACAACGTCACCGCCGCCGACATCCCGGTGCTGACGCTGGACACGCTGGACCTGAGCGGATTCGGTGACGGACCCGTCACCGACGCCGAGCGTCGCGCGCCGCTGCGCGCCACCAATACCGCGTACGTGCTTTACACCTCCGGCTCCACCGGCCGCCCCAAGGGCGTCGCGGTCAGCCACGCGTCGGTGGTCAACCAGATCGCCTGGATCACCGGCGAATACCGGATCGGCCCCGCCGACGTGATCCTGCAGAAGACGCCGGTCACGTTCGACGTGTCGGTGTGGGAGCTGTTCGGCACGCTGGCCGTCGGCGCCCGCATGCTGATCGCCGCGCCCGACGGCCACCGCGATCCGATCTACCTGTCGGAGATCATCGGACGCCACCGGGTCACCATGACCTCGTTCGTGCCGTCCATGCTCTCGGTGTTCGCCGGGGCCGCCTCCACGGCCGAATGCGCTTCGCTGCGCGCGGTTCTCGTCGCCGGTGAGGCGCTGCCGCCCACGACCGTCACCGCGTTCCGGCAGTTCTCCACCGCCGCGCTGCACAACCTGTACGGCCCGACCGAGTTCACCGTGCACGCCACCGCCTGGCACCTCAACGAGGTCGCGCCCACTACGGTGCCGATCGGCCGCCCGGTGTGGAACGCGCAGACCTACGTGCTGGACGGCGGCCTCGCGCCGGTCCCGGTCGGCGTGCCCGGCGAGCTTTACCTCGGCGGCGTGCAGACCGCCCGCGGCTACCACGGCCGCCCCGACCTGTCCGCCGAACGCTTCGTCGCCGACCCGTTCGGTGCGCCCGGCTCCCGCCTGTATCGCACCGGCGACATGGTGCGCTGGGTGCAGCCGCGTGATCCCGAGGTGGGCAGCGCGGGCGTGCTGGAATATATCGGCCGCACCGACTTCCAGGTGAAGTTCCGGGGCCAGCGCATCGAGCTCGGCGAGATCGAGACCGCCCTGCTGGATCACCCGGCCGTCAACCAGGCCGTCGTGCTGGTGATGGACACCGTCGCGGGCGACCAGTTGGTCGCTTATGTGGTCAGCACCGGTGGCCCGGTCGACATCGACAACATCAAGAACGCCCTGCACCGCACGCTGCCCGCGTACATGGTGCCCTCGGCGATCATGGTGCTCGAGGCGTTCCCGCTGAACGCTTCCGGCAAGCTGGACCGCAAGGCGCTGCCCGCCCCGGTGTTCGAGGTGCGCGAATTCCGCGCTCCGACCACGCCGATCGAGGAGATCGTCGCGCAGATCTTCGGTGAGGTGCTCGGCATCTCCCGCGTCGGCGTGGACGACGACTTCTTCGAACTGGGCGGCAACTCGCTGATCGCCACCCAGGTCGCCTCCCGTCTGGGCATCGCGCTGGACACCAGGGTGCCGGTGCGCATGCTGTTCGAGGCGTCCACCGTCGCGGCGCTGGCCGCGCGGGTGGAGTCGCACGCCGGTGACGGCGCGCGTAAGGCGCTGGTCGCCCGGCAGCGTCCGGAGCAGGTGCCGTTGTCGCTGGCGCAGCAGCGCATGTGGTTCTTGAACCGGTTCGACACCTCCTCGGCGGTCAACAACATCCCGGTCGCGATCCGGTTGTCCGGCGATCTGGACATCGCCGCGTTGCAGGTCGCGGTCATCGACGTGATCGACCGGCACGAGTCGCTGCGGACGGTGTTCCCGGAGACCAAGACCGGTCCGGTGCAGGTGGTGCTGGACGCCGCGCAGATCGTGCCGGACCTGACCCCGGTGCCGGTGACCGAGCACAACCTGATCGATCACCTGGTCGAGCTGGCCTCGATGGCGTTCGACGTGACCAGCGAAGTGCCGTTGCACGCCCGGCTGTACGAGATCAGCGAGACCGAGTACGTGCTCGGCATGGTGGTGCATCACATCTCGGCCGACGGCTGGTCGATGGGCCCGCTGGCCCGCGACGTCATGGTGGCCTACGCCGCCCGCACGTCGTGGGAGGCGCCCGCGTGGTCGGCGCTGCCGGTGCAGTACGCCGACTACGCGCTGTGGCAGCGCGAGGTGCTCGGCGCCGAGGACGACCCCAGTTCGCTGATCTCCAACCAGATTCGCTACTGGACGCGCGAACTGGCCGATCTGCCCGACGAATTGGTGCTGCCCTCGGATCGGCCGCGCCCGGCCGTCGCCTCCTACCGCGGCGGCACCTATCCGTTCGTGATCTCCGGCGAGACCCAGCGCGCCCTGATCGAGCTGGGCCGCAGGCACAACGCGTCGTTGTTCATGGTGCTGCACAGCGCCCTGGCGGTGTTGCTGGCTCGGGCCAGCGGCACCGGCGACATCGCGATCGGCACCCCGGTCGCCG
Organism: Nocardia sp. NPDC057455; assembly: GCF_042802775.1. Taxonomy (NCBI): domain Bacteria; kingdom Bacillati; phylum Actinomycetota; class Actinomycetes; order Mycobacteriales; family Nocardiaceae; genus Nocardia; species Nocardia sp. NPDC057455. The sequence continues at coordinate 53,981 of NZ_JBHVDM010000027.1, forward strand.
GTCGCGGCGAGGCCGCGCTGGACGACCTGATCGGCATGTTCGTCAACACCCTCGTGCTGCGCACCGAGGTGGACGGCGCGACGAGCTTCGCCGACCTGCTCGCCCACGCCCGCGAAACCGACCTGCACGCGTTCGCGCACGCCGACGTGCCGTTCGAGCGGCTGGTCGAGGTGCTCAACCCGGCCCGTTCGCAGGCGCGGCACCCGCTGTTCCAGGTGATGCTGACCTTCCAGAACACCCGGCAGGCGAGCTTGGAGCTGCCCGGTCTCTCGGTCAACGGCATCGACTACGACGCCCGGCTGGCCAAATTCGACCTGCAGCTGACCCTCTCGGAGACCCAGGACGAACAGGGCGAGTCGGCGGGCATGTCGGCCGAGTTCTCCTACGCGCTGGATCTTTTCGACGAGCCGACCGTCGCGGCGTTCGCCCGCCGTCTGGACCGCATCCTCGCGGCCGTGACCGCCGACCCGGATGTGCGGGTCGGCGATATCGATCTGCTCGCGTCCGAGGAACGCGCGCGGGTGCTGGTGGACTGGAACGACACCGGGCACCCGGTGGACCAGCACGCGACGCTGGTCTCGCTGTTCGACGCGCAGGCGGCGGCCACGCCCGACGCCATCGCGCTGGACTTCGAAGGCGAGCGGCTGACCTACCGTCAGTTGCAGGAGCGGGCCAACCGGATCGCCCGGCAGCTCATCGGCGCGGGCGTGGGCCCGGGATCGCTGGTGGCGCTGGCGCTGCGGCGTTCGACCGAGCTGGTCGTCGCGATGTACGCGGTGGTGCAGACCGGCGCGGCCTATGTGCCGCTGGATCCGGATCAGCCCGCCGACCGGGTCAACTACATCATCGAGACGGCGCGTCCGCGGATGATCCTCTACCGGTCGGCGGACGGTTTCGGCCTCGAACCGCAGCCGGAGGTGACCGCGCTGTCGGTGGAGGGCATCGAGGGCGTGCCCGGGTTCGCCGCGACCAGCGGCGCACCGATCACCGATGCCGAGCGCACGCGCCCGCTGCGGCCGGAGAGCATCGCGTACGTGATCTTCACCTCGGGTTCCACCGGTCGCCCGAAGGGTGTGGCGGTCAGCCACGCCGCGATCGTCAACCGGCTGCTGTGGATGCAGCACGAGTACCCGATCGGCCGCGAGGACGCGGTGCTGCAGAAGACGCCCGCCACCTTCGACGTGTCGGTGTGGGAGTTCTTCTGGCCGTTGCAGACCGGGGCCAGGCTGGTGGTCGCGAAGCCGGACGGGCACCGCGACCCGGTGTACCTGTCCCGGATCATCGCCGACAAGCAGATCACCACGGCGCATTTCGTGCCGTCCATGCTCTCGGTCTTCGTCTCCACGCTGGGCAACGAGAACGGCGACGGGCTGCCCGTGCCGCGGCTGCGGCAGGTCTTCGCCTCCGGTGAGGCGCTGCCCGCGCAGACGGCACAGCGTTTGCGCGAGCTGACCGGAGCCCGGCTGCACAACCTGTACGGCCCGACCGAGGCCGCCGTCGACGTGACCTACCACGAGGCGACCGAAGCCGACACGGTGTCGGTGCCGATCGGACGCCCGGTGTGGAACACCCGCGTCTTCGTGCTCGACAGCCGCCTGCACCCGGTCGCGCCGGGTGTCGCGGGTGAGCTGTATCTCGCGGGCGAGCAGTTGGCGCTCGGCTACCTCGGTCGCTCCGACCTGACCGCCGACCGGTTCGTGGCCAACCCCTACGGCGCCCCGGGCGACCGGATGTACCGCACCGGCGACTTGGTGGCCTGGACTCCCGGCGGCGAGCTGGACTATCTGGGCCGCACCGACTTCCAGGTGAAGCTGCGCGGCCTGCGCATCGAGCTGGGCGAGATCGAGGCCGCGCTGCTGGCGCAGCCGGGGATCGCGCAGTCGGTGGTCGTGCTGCGCTCCGACGCGCACGCCGGCGATCAGCTGGTGGGCTACCTGGTCTGCGAACCGTATGTGGCCGTCGACATCGACGAGGTGAAGGCCGCGCTCGCCACGGCACTGCCGGGCTACATGATCCCGGCCGCGCTGGTCGTGCTGGACGCGTTCCCGGTCAACGCCTCCGGCAAGCTGGATCGCAGGGCGCTGCCCGCGCCGGTGTTCGAGGCCAGGGTCTTCCGCGCGCCCTCGACGCCGATCGAGGAGATCGTGGCGGAGATCTTCGCCGACCTGCTCGGCGTGCCGCGCGTCGGCGTGGACGACGACTTCTTCGAGCTCGGCGGCAACTCGCTGGTGGCCACGCAGGTGGTCGCCCGTCTGAGCGCGGCGCTGAACACCGAGGTCGGCGTGCGCGTGCTGTTCGAGGCCCCGACCGTGGCCACGCTGGCCGCACGGGTCGAGTCGCACGCCGGAAGCGGTGCCCGCCAGGCGCTCACGGCACAGGTGCGTCCCGAGCACCCGCCGCTGTCGCTCGCGCAGCAGCGCATGTGGTTCCTCAACCGCTTCGACATCGGGAGCGCAGCGACCACATCGGGCGCAGCCTCCGCCACCTACAACATCCCGGCCGCGGTGCGGCTGGAAGGCGCGCTCGATCTGGACGCGCTGCGCGGTGCGATCGCCGACGTGGTCGCGCGGCACGAATCGCTGCGCACGATCTACCCGTCGCGTGACGGCGTCGCCTATCAGCGAGTGCTGAACGCCGCCAGGGCCATTCCCGAGCTGGACGTGGTCGAGGTGGCCGAGGGCCGATTGCTCGGCGTTCTCTACGAATTCGTCGAGCGTGGCTTCGACGTGACCAGCCAGGCGCCGGTGCGCCTGCGCGCCTACCGGCTCGGTCCGGACGACTACGTGCTCGTCGTCGTGGTGCACCACATCGCGGCCGACGGCTTCTCCATGCGGCCGCTGGTGCGCGACCTGATGACCGCCTACGTGGCGCGTACCTCCGCGGCCCAGCCGGGCTGGCCGCCGCTGGCCGTCCAGTACGTGGACTTCGCGCTGTGGCAGCGCGACACGCTCGGCTCCGAGGACGACCCGACGTCGCTGATCTCCGAGCAGCTCGACTACTGGCGCGACGCGCTGGCCGGTCTGCCCGACGAACTGCGCCTGGCCGGCCGCCCGCGGCCCGCTGTCGCCTCCTACGGCGCGGGCACCTACCGGTTCCGTGTGCCCGGCGAGTTGATCGAGGACCTGAACCGGGTCGCGCAGACGCACGGCAGCACGCTGTTCATGGTGGTGCACAGCGCCTTCGCCGCCCTGCTCGCGCGGTTGAGCGGCTCCGACGACATCGCCGTCGGCATCCCGGTCGCCGGTCGCGGTGAGCAGGCGCTCGACGATCTGGTCGGCATGTTCGTCAACACCCTGGTGCTGCGCGCTCAGGTGGACACCGCCGAGTCGTTCGCCGACCTGCTCAGCCGGGTCCGCGAGCGCGACCTACAGGCGTTCGCCCACGCCGACGTGCCGTTCGAGCGGTTGGTGGAGGTGCTCAACCCGGCCCGCTCGCAGGCGCGCCACCCGCTGTTCCAGGTGATGCTGTCGTTCCAGAACCTCGGCCGCACCGCGCTGGAGCTGCCCGGACTCACCGTCTCCGAACTGGGCATCGACCAGCCGACGGCGAAGTTCGACCTCCAGCTCACGCTCAGCGAGGTCCCCGGCGGCGAGGCGGCGATGGACGCCGAACTCGTCTACGCCACCGATCTGTTCGACGGCCTGTTCGCCGGTACGTTCGCCGAGCGTTTCGTGCGCGTGCTGCGCGGGGTCGCGGCCGAGCCGTCGATCACGGTCGGCGACATCGATCTACTGGACGACGCCGAGCGGTCCTTGGTGATCGAGCGGTGGAACGCCACCGAGTTCCCGGTCGACGCCGCGCTCACCTCGCCGGTCGGCGATGCCGCCGCGACCCTGGTCTCGCTGTTCGAGGCACAGGTCGCGCGCACCCCGGACAGTCCGGCGGTGACGTTCGAGGGGACGAGTCTGTCCTACGCCGAGTTCGCCCGCCGGGTGCACCGGTTGGCGCGCTGGCTGAAGGTCAACGGTGTCGGGCCGGAATCGTATGTGGCGCTGGGCATGCGCCGCTCGATCGACCTGGTGGTCGGCATGTACGCGGTGAACGCCGCGGGCGGCGCGTACGTGCCGCTGGACCCGGACCATCCGGCCGAGCGCATCGACTACATCCTCGAGACCGCGCGCCCGGTGTGCGTGCTGACCTCCGGTTCGGACCTGGAGACCACCGTCTCCCGGCAGGTGCGCATCGATCAGCTCGACCTGTCGGAGTTCTCCGACGGCCCGCTGACCGACGCCGACCGGCACAAGCCGCTGCGCCCGGCCAACACCGCGTACGTGATCTTCACCTCCGGTTCGACCGGACGTCCGAAGGGTGTGGCGGTCTCGCATGCCGCGATCGTCAACCGCCTGGTGTGGATGCACGCCGAGTACGGGTTGGCGGCCTACGACGTGGTGTTGCAGAAGACGCCCGCGACGTTCGACGTGTCGGTGTGGGAGTTCTTCTGGCCGTTGCAGGTCGGCGCCCGTCTGGTGGTGGCGAAGCCGGACGGTCATCGCGATCCGGCGTACCTGGCGCGCCTGATCGTCGACGAGCAGGTCACCACGGTGCACTTCGTGCCGTCGATGCTGTCGGTGTTCGTGGCCGAGGAACGCGCGGCCGAATGCACCAGCCTGCGTAACGTCTTCGCCTCCGGCGAGGCGCTGCCCGCGGTGACCGCGCAGAAGCTGCGCGAGCTGACCGGTGCGCGCCTGCACAACCTGTACGGTCCGACCGAGGCCGCGGTGGACGTCACCTTCCACGAGGTGACCGAGGACGACACGGTGTCGGTGCCGATCGGCGCTCCGGTGTTCAACACGCAGGTGTACGTGCTGGATTCGCGGCTGCGGCCGGTTCCGGTCGGCGTGCCCGGTGAGCTGTACCTCGCGGGCGCGCAGCTGGCGCACGGCTATGTGGGCCGCCCCGACCTGACCACCGAGCGTTTCGTGGCCAGCCCGTTCGGCGATGCCGAGCGGATGTACCGCACCGGCGACCTGGTGGCCTGGACCGAAGCCGGTGAGCTGGAGTACTTGGGCCGCACCGATTTCCAGGTGAAGGTGCGCGGTCTGCGCATCGAGCTGGGAGAGATCGAGTCGGCGCTCACGGCGCTGGAATCGGTGGCGCAGGCGGTCGTCGTGGTGCGCACGGACGAGCGCACCGGTGACCAGCTGGTCGCGTACCTGGTGACGGACCCGGACCGGGTGGTGGACGTCGAGTCGGTCAAGGCCGAGCTCGGCGCGCGACTGCCCGGGTACATGGTGCCCACGGCCTACGTGGTGCTCGACGAGTTCCCGCTGAACGCCTCCGGCAAGCTGGACCGCAAGGCGCTGCCGGACCCGGTCTTCGAGGCCAAGGTGTTCCGCGCGCCCGCGACGCCGGTGCAGGAGATCGTGGCCGAGACCTTCGCCGAGGTACTCGGTGTGCAGCGGGTCGGCCTGGACGACGACTTCTTCGAACTCGGCGGCAACTCGCTGGTCGCCACGCAGGTGGCGGCGCGGCTGGGCGAGGCGCTGAACACGCAGGTTCCGGTGCGCGCGCTGTTCGAGGCGTCCACCGTGATCGCGCTGGCGGCGAAGGTGGAATCGGCCGCGGGAGAAGGCGGCCGGACGCCGCTGGTCGCGCAGAAGCGCCCCGAGCTGGTGCCGCTCTCGCTCGCCCAGCAGCGGATGTGGTTCCTCAACCGGTTCGACAACCGCACCGCGGTGAACAACATCCCGGTCGCGCTGCGGCTGACCGGTGAGCTGGACGTGGCCGCGCTGGGTGCGGCGATCAACGACGTGCTCGCGCGGCACGAGGCGCTGCGCACGATCTACCCGGAGGTGGAGGGCACCGGCTATCAGCGTGTCCTGCCGGTGCGCGAGGTCGCCTTCGACCTGGTCGCCGAACCGGTGGGGGCGGCCGAGCTGCCCGCGCGGATCGTCGAGCTGGCGAGCGCCGGCTTCGACGTGACCGCCGAGATCGGTTTCCGGGCGACCCTGCTCGCGCTGTCGGCGACCGACCACGTGGCGGTGCTGGTCATGCACCACATCAGCGCGGACGGCTTCTCGCTGCGGCCGCTGCTGCGCGATGTCGTGCTCGCCTACACCGAGCGTGCTCGCGGCGAGGTGCCGTCCTGGGCTCCGCTCGAGGTGCAGTACGCCGACTACGCGCTGTGGCAGCGTGCGGTGCTCGGCAGCGAAACCGATGCGGACTCGGTGGCGGCCCGCCAGATCGCCTACTGGACCGAGCAGCTGCGTGACCTGCCCGACCAGATCGAACTGCCCGCCGACCGGCCGCGGCCGGAGAGTGCCTCCAATGCCGGTGGCACGCACGACTTCTCGGTCGACGCGCAGGTGCACGAGGCGCTGTCGGAACTGGCGCGCGCCCGCGGCGTGACGCTGTTCATGGTCGTGCACGCCGCGCTGGCCGTGTGGGCGGGCCGGCTGTCGGGCAGCACCGATGTCGCGATCGGCACCCCGATCGCGGGCCGCGGCGAGCGTGCGCTCGACGACGTCGTCGGCATGTTCGTCAACACGCTGGTGCTGCGCAGCGAAGTCGACCCGGGCGCTCGCTTCGATGAGCTGCTCGACCAGGTGCGCCGCACCGATCTGGCCGCCTTCGCCAACGCCGACGTGCCGTTCGAGCGGCTGGTCGATGTGCTCAGCCCCGTGCGCTCGCAGGCGCACCACCCGCTGTTCCAGGTGGCGCTGACCTTCGAGGCCGCCTCGGCGGCCGATCTCGGCACCGTCGCGTTGCCCGGCGGCCTCGATGTCGCAGCCGTCGACTTCGACCCGGGCACCGCGAAATTCGACGTGCAGCTCACCGTCGGCGAGTCCGCCGAGGGCGGGCTGACGCTGTCGTGGAACTACGCCACCGAACTGTTCGACCCGGAGACGGTGGCCGCGTTCGCCGATCGTCTCGTGCGCGTCCTGCGCGGTGTCGCCGAGGATCCGCGGGTCGCCATCGGCGACATCGATCTGCTCGGCGAGGGCGAGCGGCTGGACGTCTCGCAGCGCTGGGTGTCCTCCGGCGCCGAGAGCGTCGCGGGCGCGTTCGCCGATCCGGAGATCACACTGGTCGGGTTGTTCGACGCGGCCGTCGCCGCGCACCCGAACCGGATCGCGGCCCGCTTCGGCGTGGAGACGCTGACCTACGCCGAGCTGGACCGGCGCGCGAATGTGCTGGCGCGCAGGCTGATCAGCGACGGCGCGGGACCGGAGACCTTGGTCGCGGTGATCCTGCCGCGTTCGCTGGACCTCGTGGTCGCGCTGCTGGCCGTGGTGAAGACCGGCGCTGGCTACGTGCCGGTCGACCCGACCTACCCCGCCGAGCGCATCGCCTACGTGCTCGCCGATTCCCGGCCCACCAGCGTGGTGCTCGACTCCACGGTGCAGGTCGAGGTGCCCGCCGGGCTGCCCGCCGTCGTGCTGGACGGGTTCGCGGTGGAGACCGGCAACATCGAGGACGCCGACGACGCGCCGATCACCGACGCCGATCGCAATTCCGCGCTCACGCCGGACAACGTCGCGTACGTGATCTACACCTCCGGCTCCACCGGCCGCCCGAAGGGCGTCGCGGTCGCGCACCGCAACGTGGTGCGGCTGTTCGCGAACACCGACCGCGACTTCGGTTTCGGCCCCGAGGACACCTGGACGCTGTTCCACAGCTACGCGTTCGACTTCTCGGTGTGGGAGCTGTGGGGTCCGCTGCTGTTCGGCGGCACCCTCGTGGTGGTCGACTACTACACCTCGCGCTCGCCCGAGCAGTTCCTGGAACTGCTGCGCGCCGAACGCGTCACGGTGCTCAACCAGACCCCGTCGGCGTTCTACCAACTGGCCGAGGCCGACCGGAACGCCGCGCCCGACGCCGCGCCGCTGGCGCTGCGCTACGTGGTGTTCGGTGGCGAGGCGCTGGAACTGCGCAGGCTGTCGGACTGGGTGGCGCGCCACGGTGACGGCACCGGTGCTACATCCACTACCGCGCCGCTGCTGGTCAACATGTACGGCATCACCGAGACCACGGTGCACGTGTCCTACCGCGCGCTGGACGCCGCGACCATCGCCGCCGCCTCCGGCAGCGTGGTCGGCCGCGCTATCGCCGGGCTGCGGGTGTACGTGCTCGACGACCGGCTGCGCCCGGTGCCGGTCGGCGTCGCGGGCGAGATGTACGTAGCGGGCCCGCAACTGGCGCGCGGCTACCTCGGCCGACCCGACCTGTCGGCGACCCGTTTCGTCGCAGATCCGATGGGCGACGCGCCGGGCGGGCGCCTGTATCGCTCCGGCGACCTGGCGCGCTGGAACCGGTTCGGCGAGCTCGAGTACCTGGGCCGCGCCGACGACCAGGTGAAGGTGCGCGGTTTCCGCATCGAGCTCGGCGAGATCGAATCGGCGATCCTCGCTCAGCCCGGCATCGCCCAGGCCGCGGTCATCGTGCGCGAGGACCAGCCCGGCGATCAGCGGATCGTCGCCTACGTGGTGTCCGAGCCCGGCGCCGAGCCGGTGCTCGACGCGGTGCGCGACGGCGCGGCCGCGCAACTGCCCGCCTACATGGTGCCTTCGGCCGTGGTGCGGCTGGAGTGGATCCCGCTGACCGTCAACGGGAAGCTGGACCGCCGTGCGCTGCCCGCCCCGGCGGCGCAATCGCGCGCCTTCCGCGCGCCGGTCACTCCGGTGCAGGAAACCGTGGCGGCGGTGTTCGCCGACGTGCTCGGCCTGGAGCGGGTCGGCGTGGACGACGACTTCTTCGACCTCGGCGGTAACTCGCTGATCGCGACCAGGGTGGTCGCCCGCATCGGCGCCGCGCTCGGCACGAGCGTCGCGGTGCGCACCCTGTTCGAGGCCTCCACCGTCGAAGCGCTTGCCGCGCGGGTGGAATCACACGCCGACGGCGCCGCACGGGCGCGGCTGGTCGCGCGCGAGCGCGCGGCCGGTGAACTGGTGCCGCTGTCGTTCGCGCAGCAGCGCATGTGGTTCCTGAACAAGTACGACACCGCCTCGGCGGCCTACAACCTGCCGATCGCCATCCGGCTCACCGGCGCGCTGGACGTCGAGGCGCTGGACTTGGCGGTGGCCGACGTGGTGCGCAGGCACGAATCGCTGCGCACCCGCTACCCCGAGCACGGCGGCACCCCGGTCCAGGTGATCGTGCCCGCCGAGGACATCGTCCTGGATCTGCACCCCGTGGCGGTGGACCCGGCCCGGCTGATCGAGACGGTGACCGAGTTCGTCACCACCGGATTCGACGTGGCCGAAGAGGTTCCGTTGCGCACCCGGCTGTACGCGTCCGGCCCGGACGAGCACGTGCTCGTGGTAGTGGTGCACCACATCGCCGCCGACGGCTTCTCGATGGGCCCGCTGACCCGCGACGTGATGGCCGCCTACACCGCGCGCAGCACCGGCAGCGCACCCGGCTGGGCGCCACTGGCGGTGCAGTACGCCGACTTCGCGGTGTGGCAGCGCGAGATCCTCGGGTCCGAGGAGGATCCGGACTCGCTGCTGGCGAAGCAGGTCGCGTACTGGCGGCGCGCGCTCGACGACGTCCCCGACGAGCTGGCCCTGCCCACCGATCGCCCGCGCCCGGCCGTCGCCTCACATCGCGGCGCGACACTGCACCGCGAGCTGTCCGGCGAGCTGGTCGCCGCGCTGGAGGAGGTCGCGCGGCAGCGCGGCGCGTCGCTGTTCATGGTGATGCACGGTGCGCTGGCGGTGCTGCTGTCGCGGCTGTCCGGCAGCGACGACGTCGCGGTCGGTACCCCGATCGCGGGCCGCGGCGAGGCCGCGCTCGACCACCTGGTCGGCATGTTCGTCAACACGCTGGTGCTGCGCACCGGTATCGAGCCGGGCGAGTCGTTCGCCGGTCTGCTCGACCGCGTGCGCCGCACCGACCTGGACGCCTACGGCAACGCCGACGTGCCGTTCGAGCGGCTGGTGGAACTGCTCGCGCCGGAGCGCTCGCAGGCCCGCAACCCGCTGTTCCAGGTGATGCTGGCGTTCCAGAACCTGGAGCGCACCACCCTGGAGCTGCCGGGTCTTTCGGTGTCCGCACTGGATCTGGAAGAGAACGTCGCGCGCTTCGACCTGCAGTTCACCCTCGCCGAGCGCGGTGAAACCGGTTCGGGCGCAATGGCTTTGGCGCTCACCTACGCCACCGAGTTGTTCGACGAGCCCACCGCGGCGGCCATCGTGGACCGCTGGGAGCGCGTGCTCGCCGCGGTGGCGGCCGACGCGTCGGTCACCGTCGGCGCGATCGACGTGCTCGACGCCGCCGAGCGAGCCGACCTGATCGCCCGCACCGGCGCGCCCGCCACCCCCGCGCGGACGTTGCCGGACCTGATCGCCGAGGCCGCGGCCATCGATCCCGAGGCGCCCGCCGTGGTGTTCCAGGGGAGAAGTGTCTCCTACGGCGAGCTGGACGCGCGGTCGAACCGCCTGGCCCGCTTGCTGATCGAGCGTGGCATCGGCACCGAGGACCTGGTGGCGGTCGCCGTGCCGCGCTCGGACGAGTCGTACTTCGCCGAGTGGGCGGTGTCGAAGTCCGGCGGCGCGTTCGTGCCGATCGACCCGACCTATCCGGCCGACCGCATCGCGCACATGGTCACCGACTCGGGCTCCCCGATCGGTCTGACCGTCGCGTCGGTGCGCGCCGAACTGCCGGAGTCGGTCGAGTGGCTGGTGCTCGACGAGCTGGATCTCGACGGGTTCGACGACGCCGCGGTCACCGACGCCGACCGGGTGCGCCCGGTGCGGCCGGAGCATCCCGCGTACGTCATCTACACCTCCGGTTCCACCGGTGTGCCCAAGGGCGTCGTGGTCACCCACGCCGGTCTGGCCAACTTCCGGGATGAGCAGAACGCCCGCTACGACGTCGATTCCGACACGCGCGCACTGCATTTCGCCTCGCCCAGCTTCGATGCCTCGATCCTGGAATTCCTGCTGGCGATCGGCCGCGGCGGTGCCCTGGTGGTCTGCCCGCCCGGCGTCTACGGCGGCGAGGAGCTGTCCGAGCTGATTCGCGCCGAGCGGGTCACGCACGCGTTCATCACCCCGTCGGTGCTGGCCTCGCTGGATTCGGCCGCGCTGGCCGGCATGCGGGTGATCGTGGCCGGTGGTGAAGCCGTGCCCGCCGATCTGGTCGCCAAGTGGGGTGGCGCGCCCGACGGTTCGGGCCGCCGCTTCCACAACGGCTACGGCCCGACCGAGACCACGATCATGACCAACATCAGCGACGCGCTCGCGCCGGGCGACCGGGTCACCATCGGTGGCCCGACCCGCGGCATGCAGTCGCTGATCCTGGATGCCCAGCTGCGGCCCGTTCCGGTGGGTGTCGCGGGTGAGCTGTATCTGTCGGGCGTCCAGCTGGCGCGTGGCTACCACGCGCGGCCGGGGCTGTCGGCGGAGCGGTTCGTCGCCAATCCGTCGGTGCCCGGTGCGCGGATGTACCGCACCGGCGACGTGGTCCGCTGGACCCGCACCGGCGAGGTGGAGTATGTCGGCCGCTCCGACTTCCAGGTCAAGGTGCGCGGCTTCCGCATCGAGCTCGGCGAGATCGACGCCGCGCTGGCCTCGCACGAGAGCGTCGACTTCGCCGTCACCGTCGGCCACAAGAGCGCCGCGGGCGCGGTGTCGCTGGTGTCCTACGTCGTCGCCGCGCAAGGACATTCGGTCGACGTCGCGGCGTTGACCGCGCACGTCGAGGATCGCCTGCCCGCCTACATGGTGCCCTCGTCGATCATGGTGATCGACCACGTGCCGCTCACCCCGGTGGGCAAGCTGGATCGCAAGGCGCTGCCGGAGCCGGTGTTCGCGACCGAGGTCGTGTTCCGCGCGGCGCGCACCCCGGTCGAGCAGACCATCGCGGAAGTGTTCGCCGAGGTGCTGGGCGTGGAGCGAGTCGGCGTGGACGACTCCTTCTTCGCCCTGGGTGGCGACAGCATCGTCTCCATCCAGCTGGTCTCGCGGGCCAAGGCGCGCGGTGTGGTGTTCACCCCGCGGCACGTTTTCGAGCAGCGCACCGTGGCCGGGCTGGCTTCGGTCGCCGAGACCACCGAGGCGGCCGAGGCGTCGGCCACCACCCTGGCCGAGCCGCCCGGCGGCGGCATCGGCGCGATGCCGTTGACGCCGGTGGTCCGGTTCATGGCCGAGCGCCGCGGCTCGTTCGGCCGGTTCAACCAGACGTTGGCGCTGGAACTGCCGGCCGGCATCGACCGGGCGGGCATCGCCGCGACGGTCGGCGCGGTCATCGATCGGCACGACATGCTGCGCGCGAGCCTGCGCCGCGACGGCGACGACTGGGTCGTCGAGACCGCCGCGCCGGGCACGGTCGAGGTGGACGCGCTGATCGACCGCACCGAGTTCGCCGCGAACGCCACCGATGCCGAACTGGTCGAGATCGCCTCGGCCGCCCTGGACGAGTCGCTGGACCGGCTCGATCCCGCGGCGGGCGTGGTCATCCGGTTCGTTTGGCTGGAACCCGATTCCGCCGAACGCGCCGGACGCCTGATCGTCGTCGCCCATCACCTGGTGGTGGACGGCGTCTCCTGGCGCATCCTGGTGCCGGATTTCGTGACGGCCTGGGGTCAGCGGACCGCGGGGCAGACGCCCGAGCTGGTCGCTCCGGCTACGTCGATGCGCGCTTGGGCGCACGCGCTCGAGCGCGAGGCCGGTAGTCCCGAGCGGGTGGCCGAGCTCGACTACTGGCGTTCGGTCGTGGGCACGGCGGATCCGCTGCTGACCGAGCGTCCGATGGATCCCGCCCTCGACACCTCGGGCGTCATCGAGAAGCATCAGGTCGAGGTGTCCGCCGAAGTCACCAAGGCCCTGCTCACCACGGTTCCGGCGCTGTTCCACGGCGGTGTGAACGACGGCCTGCTCACCGCGCTGGCGCTGGCCACCGCGAAGTGGCGGGCGCGGCGGGTGGCCGCCCGAGGCGAGGATTCGCTGCTGATCCGCCTGGAGGGTCACGGCCGCGAGGAAGACGTGGTGGCGGGTGCGGATCTGTCGCGCACCGTCGGCTGGTTCACCGCGATCTACCCGGTCCGGTTCGACCTGGCCGGCATCGACGTCGACGCCGCGTTCACCGGCGGACCCGCGTTGGGCGCGGCCGTCAAGGCGGTCAAGGAGCAGTTGCTCTCGGTGCCGGACAAGGGCATCGGCTACGGTCTGCTGCGCTACCTCAACGCCGAGACCGCCGCCGAACTGCCGCGGGAGCTGCCCGGCCAGGTGAGCTTCAACTACCTCGGCCGGATCTCCGAGGGTGACGTGCCCGAGTCGCTGCGCGGCTTCGGCTGGATCCCCGCACCCGAACTCGGCGCGCTGGGCGGCGCCTACGACGCGGACATGCCCGCGATGGCGCCGCTGGACGTGAACGCGATCGTGGTCGGCGACAAGCTGACCGCCAACATCGGCTACCCGGCGACCCTGCTGTCGGCCGCCGACGTGCGCGAGTTCGGCGAGCTGTGGACCGCCGCGCTGGAAGCGGTGGCGCGCCATGCCGATTCGGCGGGCGCGGGCGGGCACACTCCGTCGGACTTCGCGCTGGTGAGCAGTCCACGGGGTGGTCTGGGGCGGGGGATCACCCAGCGCGATATCGACACCTGGGAGCGGCGCTTCCCTGCGCTGGCCGACGTCTGGCCGCTCTCGGCGCTGCAAGCCGGTCTGCTGTTCCATGCCCGCCTCGCGGCGAGCTCGGTGGACGTGTACACCGCCCAGGCGGTGCTGACGCTCACCGGCCGGGTGGACGCCGCCCGGTTGCGCGCGGCCGCACAGGCCTTGGTGGACCGCTACGAGAACCTGCGCACCGCGTTCGTCAGCGACCACGACGGCAACCCGGTGCAGATCGTGCTGGGCAGCGTGCGCGTCGCGTGGGCCGAGCACGACCGGATCGAATCCGGCTCGGCCGAGGACCTGATCGAGGCCGACCGCATGCGCCGGTTCGATCTGGCCGCACCGCCGCTGATCCGCTTCACGCTGATCCGCCTCGCGCCCGACCGCTGGCAGTTCGTGGTGTCCAACCACCACATCCTGCTCGACGGCTGGTCGATGCCGCTGCTCATGCGCGATCTGCTGATGCTCTACGCCGTGCACGCGGATACCGCCGCGCTGCCCGCGGTGCGCTCCTACCGGCACTTCCTGGACTGGACCCGGCAACAGGACCATGCGGCGTCGCTGGCCGCGTGGGCGCACGCGCTGCGCGGCGTCGGCGAGCCGACCCTGCTGGCGCGGCCGGACGCCGGTCGCGAGATCACCTCGCTGTCGGGCGAGTACTTCTTCGAGCTGGACGAGGCGACCACCGCGCGGCTGACCGCGCTGGCCGGCTCGCTCGGCGTCACCCCGAACACCGTGCTGCAAACGGCGTGGGGCGTGCTCGTCGGCCGGATGACCAGCCGCGACGACGTGCTGTTCGGTACCACCGTCTCCGGTCGTCCCGCGCAGCTGTCCGGCGTGGAGGCGATGGTCGGTCTGTTCATCAACACCGTGCCGGTGCGGGTGCGCTTCGACTCCTCGGAGTCCGTGCGTGAGCTGCTGGTCCGCACCCAGGGCGAGCAGGCCGACCTGCTCGACCACCACTACGTGGGCTTGGCCGACATCCAGGCGGTCGCGGGCATCGGCGGACTGTTCGACACGCTCGTGGTGTTCGAGTCCTACCCGGTCGACGCGGCGGGCTTGCAGGCGCAGGCCGCGGACATCGACGGCATGGCCGTGGTCGGCCTGGACGCGGCCGACGCCACGCACTACCCGCTCACCCTGATCGCGCAACTGGATTCGCGCCTGCGAGTGCGCGCGGGCTACCTGCGCGACCTGTTCGACGAGCAGACGGTGCGCCGCATCGCCGACCGCCTGATCCGGGTGCTCACCGCGATCACCGCCGCGCCCGACGCGGTGGTCGGCGACATCGAGCTGCTCGACACCGCCGAGCGCGAACTCGTGGTGCGCGGCTGGAACGACACCGGATTCGATGTGGCCGCGGCTTTGTCGGGTGGCTCCGCGGGCTCCGCTCCCGGCGCGACCCTGGTGTCCATGTTCTACGACCAGGTGGAACGCACCCCCGACGCGACCGCGATCACGTTCGAGGGGACAAGTCTGTCTTACGCCGAGTTCTCCTGGCGGGTGAACCAGCTGGCGCGCTGGCTGATCGCGCGCGGCGTCGGCGCGGAATCGTATGTGGCACTGGGTATGCGGCGCTCGATCGATCTGGTGGTCGGCATGTACGCCGTCGCCGTTGCCGGTGGCTCGTACGTGCCGCTGGACCCGGACCATCCGGCCGAGCGCACGGAATACATCCTCGGCACGGCCGATCCGGTGTGCGTGCTGACCTCCGGTAGCGATCTGGACATCGACACCGCGCAGGTGCGGATCGATTTGCTCGACCTGAAGGGCCTGTCGGAGGCGCCGGTCACCGACGCCGATCGGCGTGCGCCGCTGCGTGGGTCGAACACCGCCTATGTGATCTTCACGTCGGGTTCGACGGGTCGTCCGAAGGGTGTGGCGGTGTCGCATGCGGCGATCGTCAACCGTTTGGTGTGGATGCAGACCGCCTATCAGCTGACTTCTGCTGATGTGGTGTTGCAGAAGACTCCGGCGACGTTCGATGTGTCGGTGTGGGAGTTCTTCTGGCCGTTGCAGGTCGGTGCCCGGCTGGTGGTGGCGAAGCCGGACGGTCACCGTGATCCGGCCTACCTGGCCGAGGTGATCAGCGCGGAGCGCGTGAGCGTCACCCATTTCGTGCCGTCGATGCTGGCGGTGTTCGTCGCGGATGTGGCTGCCGGGCAATGCGATTCGCTGCGGTTGGTGTTCGCTTCGGGTGAGGCGCTGCCGCCGAAGCCGGCGCATCGTTTGCGTGAGTTGACCGGTGCGGCGCTGCACAACTTGTACGGCCCTACCGAGGCGGCGGTCGACGTCACCTTCCACGAGGTGGTCGACGCTGATACCGAGACGGTGCCGATCGGTGCTCCGGTGTTCAACACGCAGGTGTTCGTGTTGGATGCGCGGTTGCGTCCGGTGCCGGTGGGTGTCGCGGGTGAGCTCTACCTCGCGGGTGTCCAGCTGGCGCGGGGCTACGTCGCGCGTGCGGATCTGACCAGCGATCGTTTCGTGGCCAACCCCTACGGCGAGCCTGGTGCGCGGATGTATCGCACGGGTGACTTGGTGGCGTGGACCGAGCACGGTGAGCTGGAGTATCTGGGCCGCACGGACTTCCAGGTGAAGTTGCGTGGTCTGCGTATCGAGTTGGGTGAGATCGAGTCGGCGCTGACCGGTTTGGAGGAGGTCGCGCAGTCGGTCGTGGTCGTGCGCTCGGACGCGCACGCGGGCGACCAGCTCGTCGCATACGTCATCCCAGCGCCGGACGCCGCTCTGGACACCGACCTGGTCCGTGAGGACCTGGGACGGCAGCTGCCCGCGTACATGGTGCCGTCGGTCGTGATCGTGCTGGAGGAGTTCCCGCTCAACGCCTCGGGCAAGCTGGACCGCAAGGCCCTGCCCGCGCCGGTGTTCGAGGCCGCGGTGTTCCGCGCCCCCACCACGCCGGTCGAGGAGATCGTCGCCGCGACCTTCGCCGACGTGCTCGGCCTGGAGCGGGTCGGCCTGGACGACGACTTCTTCGCCCTCGGCGGCAACTCCCTGTCGGCCACCCAGGTCGCCGCGAGGCTGTCGGCCGCGCTGGACACCGACCTCGGCGTGCGCGAGCTGTTCGAGTCCTCCACCGTGGTCGCGCTGGCGGCGCGCGCGGAGACCAAGGCGGGCGCGGGCGGCCGTGCGCCGCTGGCGCCGCAGCAGCGACCGGAGCTGGTTCCGCTGTCGCTGGCTCAGCAGCGCATGTGGTTCCTCAACCGCTTCGACCCCGACTCGGCGGTGGACAACATCCCGGCGGCGGTGCGGCTGTCGGGCCTGCTCGATCGGCAGGCGCTACAGATCGCCGTCGCCGACGTGCTGGCCCGCCACGAGTCGCTGCGCACGTTCTACCCGGAGGTGGACGGCGCCGCCCACCAGCAGACCGTGGCCACCGCGAAGGTCATCCCGGACCTCACGCCGGTCGATGTCACCGAAGCCGAACTGCCCGAGCAACTCGCGCGGCTGATCGGCACGGCCTTCGACGTCACCGCCGAGGTGCCGTTCCGTGCCCGGCTGTTCGAGATCAGCCCCACCGAGCACGTGCTCGCCCTGGTGGTGCACCACATCTCGGCCGACGGCTTCTCCATGGGCCCGCTGACCCGCGATGTGATGACCGCCTACGGCGCCCGGGTCGACGGCGGCGAGCCCGCCTGGCGTCCGCTGGAGGTCCAGTACGCGGACTTCGCGTTGTGGCAGCGCCAGGTACTCGGCGCCGAGGACGACCCGAGTTCGGTGATCTCCGAGCAGATCTCGTTCTGGTCGGACACGCTGCGCGGGCTGCCCGAGCAGCTGGACCTGCCCGCCGACCGGCCGCGACCCGCGGTCGCCTCCGGTCGCGGCGCCACGCACGTCTTCGAGATCGACGCGCAAACCCACGCCCAGCTCACCGAACTCGCCCGGACCAGGGGCGCGACGCTGTTCATGGTCGCGCATACGGCGCTGGCCGTGCTGCTGTCGCGGTTGTCCGGCGAGGACGACATCGCGATCGGCACGCCGGTCGCCGGTCGTGGCGAGCGCGCGCTCGACGACCTGATCGGCATGTTCGTCAACACCCTGGTGCTGCGGACGCCGATCGAGTCCGCCGCGACGTTCACCGAGCTGCTGCGTTCGGTACGCGCCACCGACATCGCCGCGTTCGGGCACGCCGACCTGCCGTTCGAGCGGCTGGTGGAAATCCTGAACCCGGCGCGTTCGCAGGCGCGGCATCCGCTGTTCCAGGTGATGCTGTCGTTCCAGAACATGGGCCGCAACAGCTTGGAGCTGCCCGGTCTGACGGTGAGCGGTGTCGACCTGCCCATCGACGTCGCCAAGTTCGACCTGCAACTGGTGCTGTCCGAACGCGACGCCGAGGCCGCGAACGGCACCGGCGCGCCCGCGGGTATCGCCGCCGAACTGATTTACGCCACCGACCTGTTCGACCCGGCCACCATGGCCGAGTTCGGCCGCCGCTTCGGCCGGTTGCTGAAGGCCCTCGCCGCCCAGCCGGACCTGCCGATCGGCGACATCGACCTGCTCGACGAGCAGGAGACCGTCCAGGCGCTGCGCGGCTGGAACGACACCGCCCGTGACCTCGGCCCGGCGACCACGCTGGTCGAGCAGTTCGCCGCGCAGGCCGCGGCCACGCCGGACGCGGTCGCCGTGGTCGACCCGGCCACCGGAACGTCCCTCGACTACGCCGAATTCGCCGCTCGCGTGCGGCGGCTCGCGCGCCGCCTCATCGAGGCGGGTGTGGGCCCGGAGACGCTGGTCGCCCTGGGCATGCGCCGCTCGGTGGACCTGGTCGTGGCCGCCTACGCGGTGCACGCCGCGGGCGGCGGCTACGTGCCGCTGGACCTGGACCAGCCCGCCGACCGTGTGCAGTATGTGCTCGACTCGGCCGACCCGGTCTGCGTGCTGACCACCGCGCGCGACGCGTTCGACGGCGCGGGCCGCGCGACGCTGAACCTCGACGAGCTGGACCTGTCCGGCTACGCGGACGCACCCGTCACCGATGCCGAGCGCATCGCGCCGCTGCGCCCGCAGCACCCGGCGTACGTGATCTTCACCTCCGGCTCCACCGGACGCCCGAAGGGCGTCGCCGTGCCGCACGCCGCGGTCGTCAACCAGATCCGCTGGATCACCGGCGAATACGGCATCGGCTCGGGCGACGTGGTGTTGTTCAAGACCCCCGCCACCTTCGACGTGTCGGTGTGGGAGCTGTTCGGGCCGCTGAGCACCGGCGGGCGGATCGTGGTGGCGAGCCCGGACGGGCACCGCGACCCGCAGTACCTCGCCGAGGTGATCGCGGCCGAGCAGGTCACCATGACCTCGTTCGTGCCGTCCATGCTCACCGTCTTCGCGGCCGGGATCGACCCGGCCGACGCGGACGGGCTCGCCTCGCTGCGGACATTGTTCGTCGCCGGTGAGGCGTTCACAGCCGACGCGGTCCTCGCCATCCGGCGGGTGAGCGATGCCGCGCTGTACAACCTGTACGGCCCCACCGAGTTCACCGTGCACGCCACCCACGGTCCGGTCGCCGACCAGGTGGACGGTGCCGTGCCGATCGGCCTGCCCGTGTGGAACGCGCAGGCGTACGTGCTGGATTCGCGCTTGCACCCGGTGCCGCCCAACGTCGCGGGCGAGCTGTACCTCGCGGGCGATCAGCTGGCGCGCGGCTACTTCGGCCGCGCCGACCTGACCGCCGACCGCTTCGTGGCCAACCCGTACGGGGAGCCCGGCGCGCGGATGTACCGCACCGGTGACCTGGTCACCCGGGACGCCACCGGCGCAATCGAGTACCTGGGTCGCACCGACTTCCAGGTGAAGTTGCGCGGTCTGCGCATCGAACTCGGCGAGATCGAGACCGCGCTGACCGCGCACGAATCGGTCGCGCAGTCGGTCGCGCTGGTGCGCTCCGACGCGACCACCGGCGACCAGCTGGTGGGCTATGTGGTGCCCGCCAACGGCGCCACGGTGGATGTCGCGCAGTTGCGCGCGCACCTGTCCGCGCACCTGCCGTCGTACATGGTGCCCGCCGCGATCGTCGTGCTCGAGGCCATGCCGCTGAACCCGAACGGCAAGCTCGACCGGCGCGCGCTGCCCGAGCCCGTCTTCGAGGCGCGGGAATTCCGCGCGCCGTCGACTCCGGTGGAGGAGATCGTCGCCGATGTCTTCGCCGAGGTGCTCGGCCTCGCGCAGGCCGGCACCGAACGCCCGGTCGGCCTGGACGACGACTTCTTCGACCTGGGCGGCAACTCGCTGATCGCCACCCAGGTGGTGGCCCGGCTCGGCGCCGCGCTGGACACCCGGATCCCGGTCCGCGCGCTGTTCGAGGCGCCGACGGTGGCCGCGCTGGCCGCCCGGGTGGAGACCCGCCAGGGCACCGGACGCCGCCGCGAACTCGTCGCGGGCCCGCGCCCACCCAAGATCCCGCTGTCGCTGGCCCAGCAGCGGATGTGGTTCCTGAACCGCTTCGACAACCAGACCGCGGTGAACAACATCCCGCTCGCGGTCCGGCTCACCGGCACGCTGGACACCGAGGCGCTGCGCCAGGCCGTCGCCGACGTGGTCGACCGGCACGAGGTGCTGCGTACCGTCTACCCGGAGACCGCCGACGGCCAAGGCGTGCAGGTGGTGCTGCCCGCCGGGCACAGCGCCGTCGATCTCACCCCGATCGAGGTGTCCGAGGCCGAGATCTCCGACCGGATCAGCGAACTGGTGCTGACCGGCTTCGATGTCACCGCCGAGGTCCCGGTGCGCGCCCAGCTGTTCCGCATCGCGGGCTCGATGGACGGCTCGCAGCCCGATACGCACGTGCTGGTGTTCGTGGTGCACCACATCTCCGGTGACGGCTGGTCGGTGCGCCCGCTGGCGCGCGATGTGATGGTGGCCTACTCGGCGCGTTCGCGTGGCGAGGCGCCCGCTTGGGCTCCGCTGCCGGTGCAGTACGCCGACTACGCGCTGTGGCAACGCGAGACGCTGGGCTCCGAAGGCGATCCCGCCTCGCTGATCGCTCAGCAGGTCGCGTTCTGGTCCGACTCCCTGGCCGGGCTGCCGGATCAGCTGGATCTGCCGTCGGACCGCTCGCGTCCGGCGGTGGCGTCCAACCGTGGTGGCGTGTACGAGTTCTCGCTCGACGCGCAACTGTTGCGTGAACTCAACGCGCTGGCCCGCGCGAACGGCGCCAGCCTGTTCATGGTCGTGCACGCCGCGTTCGCCGCGCTGCTGGCGCGGTTGTCCGGCAGCGACGACATCGCCATCGGCACCGCGGTAGCGGGCCGCGGTGAAGCAGTGCTCGACGACGCCATCGGCATGTTCGTCAACACTCTGGTGCTGCGCAGCGCGGTCGACCCCGCGACCGAGTTCACCGATTTGCTGGCGCGCACCAAGGACACCGACCTCGCGGCGTTCGCGCACGCCGACCTGCCGTTCGAGCGGCTGGTCGAGATCCTGAACCCGGCACGTTCGCAAGCGCGCCACCCGCTGTTCCAGGTGATGCTGTCGTTCCAGAACACCGGGGAGGCCACCTTCGAGCTGCCCGGCCTGGAAGTTGCCGGTGTGCCGCTGGACGTGGTGACCGCCAAGTTCGACCTGCACCTCAACCTGTCCGACCGGTTCGACGCCGCGGGCGCCGCCGACGGCATGACCGCCGAATTCGCCTACGCCACCGACATGTTCGACGCCGACACCATCGCGGGCGTCGCGTCGCGGCTGGTGCGGATGCTGACCGCGGTCGCCGCGGACGCGTCCGTGACCATCGGCGACATCGAACTGCTCGACAGCGTCGAGCGCACCGAGGTGCTGGAACGGTGGAACGACACCGCGCACCCGATGGACCCGGCGGCCACGCTGGTGTCGATGTTCGCCGCGCAGCTGGCGCGGACCCCGGACGCGCCCGCGGTGACGTTCGAGGGGACGAGTCTGTCCTACGCCGAGTTCGCTTCCCGCGTGAACCGCCTGGCCCGGCACCTGATCTCGCTGGGCGTGGGCCCGGATTCGATGGTCGCGCTGGGCATGCGCCGTTCGATCGACCTGGTCGTCGGCATGTACGCGGTGAGCGTCGCGGGCGGCGCGTACGTGCCGCTGGACCCGGATCATCCGGCCGACCGCACCCGCTACGTGCTCGACACCGCGCGACCGGTGTGTGTGCTCACCACCTCGCGTGACGGTTTCGACGCGGGCGCGACCAGGGCCGTCGAGATCGATGTGGTCTCGCTGGCCGGTTACTCCGACGAGCCGGTCACCGACGCCGATCGCCGTGCGCCGCTGCGCTCGTCGAACACCGCCTACGTGATCTTCACCTCCGGTTCGACCGGCCGCCCGAAGGGTGTGGCGGTCTCGCATGCCGCGATCGTCAACCGCCTGGTGTGGATGCAGGACGAGTACGGCTTGGACGACACCGACGTGGTGTTGCAGAAGACCCCGGCCACCTTCGACGTGTCGGTGTGGGAGTTCTTCTGGCCGTTGCAGGTCGGCGCCCGCCTCGTGGTGGCCAAGCCCGACGGTCATCGCGACCCGGCCTATCTCGTGCAAATCATCACGGGCGAGCAGGTCACCACGGCGCACTTCGTGCCGTCCATGCTGTCGGTGTTCGTGGCCGAGGAACGCGCCGACGAATGCACCAGCCTGCGCAATGTCTTCGCCTCCGGCGAGGCGCTGCCCGCCGCCACCGCGCAGCGGATGCAGGAACTCACCGGTGCGCGCCTGCACAACCTGTACGGCCCGACCGAGGCCGCGGTCGACGTCACCTATCACGAGGTGACCGAGGACGACACGGTGTCGGTGCCGATCGGCGCTCCGGTGTTCAACACCCAGGTCTACGTGCTGGATTCGCGCCTGCACCCGGTGCCGGTGGGTGTCGCGGGTGAGCTGTACCTCGCGGGCGTGCAACTGGCCCGCGGCTACGTCGCGCGCCCGGATCTGACCGCCGACCGCTTCGTGGCCAGCCCGTTCGGCGACGGCGAGCGGATGTACCGCACCGGTGACCTGGTCACCTGGACCGACAAGGGCGAGCTGGAGTACCTGGGCCGCACCGACTTCCAGGTGAAGTTGCGTGGTCTGCGCATCGAGCTGGGCGAGATCGAGTCGGCGCTCACCGCCCTGGAATCGATCGCCCAGGCCGTGGTCGTGGTGCGCTCGGACGATCGGCTGGGCGACCAGCTGGTCGCGTACGTCATCGCGACCGCCGGACGTTCGGTGGACATCGAGGGTGTGCGCGCGGAACTCGGCGGCGAGCTGCCCGCCTACATGGTGCCCTCGGCGTTCGTCGTGCTGGATGCGTTCCCGCTGAACGCCTCCGGCAAGCTGGACCGTAAGGCGCTGCCGGCGCCGGTGTTCGAGGCCAAGGTGTTCCGTGCCCCGTCCACCCCGATCGAGGAGATCGTGGCGGGCACCTTCGGCGACGTGCTCGGCGTCGCGCGGGTCGGCCTGGACGACGATTTCTTCGAACTCGGCGGCAACTCGCTGCTGGCCACCCAGGTGACCGCGCGGCTGGGCGCGGCGCTGGACACCAGGCTCGCGGTGCGCGACCTGTTCGAGGCGTCCACGGTGCTGGCGCTGGCCGCCCGGGTGGAGCACAACGCCGGATCCGGCCGGGACCGGCCGCGCCTCGAGGCGGGGGAGCGCCCGGCGCGCATCCCGCTCTCGCCCGCGCAGCAGCGGTACTGGTTCCTCAACCAGTTCGACACGGCCACCTCGGCCGTGGACAACATCCCGCTGGCCGTCCGGCTGTCCGGCACGCTGGAGGTGGCCGCGCTGGAGCAGGCCATCGGCGACGTGTTCGCCCGCCACGAAGTGCTGCGCACCACCTACCCGCGTTCGGCGGACGGGCCGCACCAGGTGATCCGTCCGGCGGACCGGTCCGCGGCGGCGCTCACCCCGATCGACGTGGCCGAGGAGGATCTGCTCGGCGCGGTCATCGGCTTCGCGCTGACCACCTTCGACGTCACCGTGGAGGTGCCGCTGGCGGTGGCGCTGTTCCGTATTTCGGACAACGAGCACGTGCTCGCGTTCACCGTGCACCACGTCGCGGCCGACGGTTCGTCGATGGGCCCGCTGGCCCGCGACGTGATGGCCGCCTACGTGGCCCGGGTGCAGGGCGAGGCGCCGCAGTGGCAGCCGCTGCCGGTGCAGTACGCCGACTACGCGCTGTGGCAGCGCGCGGTGCTCGGGTCCGAGGACGATCCGGAATCGCTGGCCGCCCGTCAGGTGGCGTACTGGACCTCGGCGCTGGCCGACCTGCCCGATCAGCTGGAGCTGCCCGCCGACCGGCCGCGCCCGCCCGCGCAGTCGTTCCAGGGCAAGGCGATCCGCTTCGAGATCGACCCGCAGCGGCACGCCCGCCTGCACGAGTTGGCGCGCGCACACAACGCGTCGCTGTTCATGGTGGTGCACGCGGCGCTGGCGGTGCTGCTGTCGCGACTGTCGGGCACCGACGACATCGCTGTCGGCACCCCGATCGCCGGACGCGGCGAACGCGAACTCGACGACCTGATCGGCATGTTCGTCAACACCCTGGTGTTCCGAACCGAAGTGAACGCTGGTGACTCGTTCGCCGATCTGCTCGGTGACGTGAAGGAACGCGACCTGGAGGCGTTCGCCAACGCCGACGTGCCGTTCGAGCGCCTGGTCGAGGTGCTCAACCCGGTGCGCTCGACCGCGCGCAACCCGCTGTTCCAGGTGGGTCTGTCGTTCCAGAACCTGGCCGAGACCACCTTCGAACTGCCCGGACTCACGGTGAGCGCGGTCAACTTCGACTCGCAGCTGGCGAAGACCGACCTGCACGTCACGCTGTACGACCGGTACGCCGAGGACGGCACGCCCGCCGAGATCATCACCGAATTCGGTTACGCCACCGATTTGTTCGACGAGGGCACGGTGCAGGGCTTCGCCGACCGGTTCCTTCGGGTGCTCGACGCCGTGCTGACCGACGCCACCGTGCGGGTGGGCGAGATCGATCTGCTCGCGGCCGAGGAGAGCGACCGCATCCTCACGGCCTGGAACGCCACCGAATACGATCTCGACGCTCTGCTCGCGGCGCGTTCCGCGGGCTCCACGCGCACCGCGACGCTGGTGTCGCTGCTGGATGCCACGGTGGCCGCGACGCCCGCGGCCGTGGCGCTGGTCGCCGACGAGCCGACCGGTCGCCGGGAGCTGACCTACGCCGGGCTGGACGCGCGGGTCAACCGCCTGGCCCGGTACCTGATCGGCCGCGGGGTCGGTCCGGAGGACCGGGTCGCGCTGGCGATCCGCCGCAGCAGCGATCTCGTGGTCGCGATGTACGCGGTCGCGAAGGCCGGTGCGGCGTACGTGCCGATCGATCCGGATCAGCCCGCCGAGCGAACCGACTACATCCTGGGCACCGCGGCGCCGGTGTGCGTGCTGACCACCGGCCGGGACGGCTTCCACACCGCCGCGGCCGATGTCGTGCAGATCGACGCGCTCGACCTCGCCGACTACCCGGCCGCTCCGGTGACCGCCGAGGAGCGCATCGGTGCGCTGACCCCGGCGAACACCGCGTACGTGATCTTCACGTCCGGTTCGACCGGCCAGCCGAAGGGCGTCGCGGTCCCGCACGCCGCGATCGTCAACCAGTTGCAGTGGGAGACCTCCGTCTTCGAACTGGGCGCCGAGGACGCGGTGCTGCTGAAGACGGCGGCGACGTTCGACCTCTCGGTCTGGGAGTTCTGGTCGGCCGCGGTTTCCGGTGGCCGCCTGGTGATCTCGGCCGCCGACGGACACCGCGACCCGGCGTACCTGAACGAGCTGATGCGCGCCACCGGCGTCACCACCCTGCACGTGGTGCCGTCCATGCTGGACGCGCTGCTCACCGAATCCGGTGGCCGCCTGTCGGCTTCGCTGCGGCGCGTGCTGGCCATCGGTGAGGCGCTGCCCGCCGCGACCGCTCAGCGGTTGCGCAGGCACAATGCCGCCGAACTGCACAATCTCTACGGCCCGACCGAGGCGGCGGTGTCGATCACCAGCCACTTGGTCACCGATGCCGACGAGGCGTCGGTGTCGATCGGCGCGCCGGAGTGGAACAGCCGGGTCTACGTGCTCGACTCCCGCCTGCGGCCGGTGCCGGTCGGCGTCTCGGGTGAGTTGTACCTGGCAGGCGCGCAGCTGGCGCGCGGCTACTTCGGCCGTCCCGACCTGACCGCCGACCGGTTCGTCGCCGATCCGTTCGGTGCGCCGGGCGACCGGATGTACCGCACCGGCGACCTGGTGGCCTGGGGCGCCACCGGCGAGCTGGACTACCGCGGCCGCACCGACTTCCAGGTGAAGATCCGCGGTTTCCGTATCGAGCTCGGCGAGATCGAGGCCGCGCTGCTGCGGCAGGACGTGGTGAGCGCGGCGGCCGTCGTCGCGCACAACGATCCGAGCATCGGCGACCGGCTGGTCGCCTATGTGGTGCCCAGGACGCCGGACGCGCTCGACAAGCGGGCGCTGCAATCCGCGCTGTCGGCCGAGCTGCCGTCGTACATGGTGCCGTCGATGCTGATCGAGCTGGACGCGTTGCCGCTCAACGCCAACGGCAAGCTGGACCGCAAGGCGCTGCCGCAGCCGACCTTCGAGAAGGCGGTGTTCCGCGCGCCGGTCACGCCGATCGAGCAGATCGTGGCGAACACCTTCGCCGAGGTGCTGCGGATCTCCGATCGCGACGGTGGCTCCGGCGGGCAGGAGCGCGGCGACCGGGGGACGACTGCGGGCAAGCGCCTCGGCCTGGACGACGACTTCTTCGCGTGGGGCGGTAACTCGCTGCTGGCCACGCAGGTCGCCGCGCGGTTGGGCGAGGCGCTGAACACCCGTGTGCCGGTGCGCCTGCTGTTCGAGGCGTCCACCGTGGCCGCGCTCGCGGTGCGGGTGGAGCAGCACGCCGACATGGGCGGTCGCCGCGCACTGACCGCGGGCCCACGCCCGGAGCACATTCCGCTGTCGCTGGCGCAGCAGCGCATGTGGTTCCTCAACCGGTTCGACACCCAGTCGGCGGCCTACAACGTGCCGATCGCGGTGCGGCTGTCCGGCGCGCTGGATGTGGCCGCGTTGCGTGCCGCCATCGCCGATTTGGTGAGCCGCCACGAGATCCTGCGGACGGTCTACCCGCAGACCGAGGCGGGTCCGGTGCAGGTCATCCTGCCGCCCGCCCAGGCCGTGCCGCGGCTGGAGGTACGGGTGGTCGCGCCGTCGCAGATCGAGTCCGCCGTGCTCGCGCTGACCTCGACGATCTTCGACGTCACCACCGAGGTGCCGATGAAGGTCGCGCTGTTCCAGATCGCCGGCGAGGGCGCGCAGGCCGGGCCGGACGGGTCGGTGGACTACGTGCTGGCCATGGTGGTGCACCACATCTCCGGTGACGGTTCCTCGGTCGGCCCGCTGACCAGGGACCTGATGATCGCCTACGCCGCGCGTGCGGCGGGTGAGGCGCCGAACTGGGCGCCGCTGGCGGTCCAGTACGCGGACTACAGCATCTGGCAGCGTGAACTGCTCGGCGACGAGAACGATCCGGAATCGTTGGCCGCCAAGCAGGTCGCCTACTGGCGCCGAGCGCTGGCCGAGCTGCCCGATCAGCTGGATCTGCCCTCGGACCGGCCGCGTCCGGCGGTGCAGTCCTTCGCGGGCGGCAAGGTCGAGCTGCGGGTGGATGCGCAGACCCACCAGGCGCTGATCGAGCTGGCGCGCGCAGAGGGCGCGACGCTGTTCATGGTCGTGCACACCGCGCTGGCGGTGCTGCTGGCCCGGTTGTCGGGCACCGACGACATCGCGATCGGCACGCCGATGGCGGGCCGCGGCGAGGCCGCGCTGGACGATCTGATCGGCATGTTCGTCAACACCCTGGTGTTCCGCACCCGGGTCGAGGCGGGCGAGGCGTTCACCGACCTGCTGGCCCGCCAGCGCGAGACCGACATCCAGGCGTTCGCCAACGCCGACGTGCCGTTCGAGCGGCTGGTCGAGGTGCTCAACCCGGTGCGCTCGACCGCGCGGCACCCGCTGTTCCAGGTGGGTCTGTCGTTCCAGAACCTGGCGCAGTCCGCGCTGGAGCTGCCCGGCCTGAGCGTGTCCGGCCTGGACATCGACACCGAGCTGTCCCAGTTCGACCTGCACCTCATCGCGACCGACCGCTACGACGACGCCGGCACGCCCGAGGGCATCACCGGGTTCTTCACCTACGCGACCGACATGTTCGATCGCGCGACGGTGCAGGGCTTCACCGACCGGTTCGTGCGTCTGCTCGGCGAGATCGTCGCAGCCCCGCGCACCCCGGCCGGTGACCTCGAACTGCTCGACGCCACCGAGCGGACCCAGCTGCTCACCGCACGCAACGCGACCGACCAGCCGGTGGACACCTCCGCCACGCTGGTGTCGCTGCTGGACGCCACGGTGGCGTCCGGGCCGAAGGAAGTCGCGCTCGTCACCGAGGACGGCGAGTCGATCACCTACGGCGCGCTCGATGCGCGGGTGAATCGTGTTGCCCGGCATTTGATCTCGTTGGGTGTGGGTCCGGAGTCGCGGGTCGCGTTGGCGTTGCGTCGGTCGGTGGATTTGATCGTGGCGATGTATGCGGTGGCGAAGTCCGGTGGTGCGTATGTGCCGGTGGATCCGGATCAGGCTGCTGAGCGCACGAGTTATATCCTCGAGACGGC
>NZ_JBHVDM010000028.1:0-82072 GCF_042802775.1 Nocardia sp. NPDC057455
GGGCGGCGGTGATCTATTCCTCGCTTCGCAGCAGCGCGGCCACCCGCAACGACGTCTCGTACAGCCGGTTGAACACCTCGAGCATGGGTTCCATCTGCATGCTCAGCATCGGGAAGGACGCGCCCGGCGCAGCGGCCAGAGCGGCTTCGGAGGTGCTCACCATTGTCGAGGAGTCCACAGCCATTCGTTCACGATGAGCGGCTGAGATAGTGAACTAGGCTGGAGCTCGCCGGACGAGGGTCGAGTTGCAGGGGGAATCGTTGTGTTCGAAGTCAATCCGGAGAACCTGCGGACGGCAGCGCAAGCGTTGGCCGTGTTGCCGACAGAGATAGATGCAGCTGCGCCCCTGGGCGCCGATCAGGTCGACGGTAAGCTGAATGGATCCGCAGTCGGGCACAGCCTGGAGCAAACGACCCAATTGGCGGCCCAAGCGCGAGAAACTTTGAAGGCTCGGTTCACCCGATTGTCAGAACTCCTCGAGCATGCGGCGAGTACCTACCACGACGACGATATGGCGGCCGCCACCCAACTGGCTGCTGTGACCGATTTGGTCCCGACAGGTGTCCACGATGGTAACTAGAGCGACACCCACACCGGTCGAGGTCCTGAACTGGGACGTCTCGGCGCTGGCCGGCATCGCAGACAGGTCTGACCAGATCGCGGACCTGATCTTGAAGACATCGAACTCGATGCACACCGTGATCCACGACCTCGCATGGCAGGGACAAGCTCGCGACGCTGCCGGGGGCAGGGCTGACCGCGAGCAAAATCAGATGCGCACGATCGCCACCGCGTTTCACGACCTCGGTACCGCCTGCGCTAGCGCTGCCCGCGACATGGAATACCCGCTGGCGGAGATCAAGACGATTTTCCAGCACTATGTCATCGCACCGGTAACCGTTGCCCACGATTGGAGCATCACCGGGGTCGATGACTGGAGTTCGGAAGCGGGCACTCAACTCTCGCGGCTGAACGGCCTGGTGTCGACTCTGGCGGCGGCCGATGCCAAGTGGGGCGCGAAGATCGCCGAGGCCAACGAGAAACTCCAACTGCTCGAGGCGACAGAGATTCTATTCCAGGCCGCCAACGACGGGCTGGTACAACCGCCGGGCGGGTGGAGCAAGGATCCGGGCATGAGGATGGCTCAGGAGATCGCCTACGGTCACGCCTGGACCAAGCACCGCGACGACTTCAAGGGAATGACGCAGGACGAACTCGCCGAGAAGGTTTACCAAATCATCCAGGGTCCACAAATGGAGCGTCTGGGCAAGGACAAAGTCGGCAATCCCGTGATGATGAGCTACGACGGGTTCATCGTTATCGTCGACCCCAGCACTACTGATCACGGCACCGTCTACCGACCCAAGGAACCATTGGGCGAGTTCATCCGCCTCACCAACCAGACCACAGATCCATCGCTGGACCCTTCAAGGGTCCCCGGCGGCACTGGAGGGACGCCCCCCGGAAAACCCGGCGGAAATCGGTAGGCAGCGAAAACGACCTCAGGAGAAAGACTGTTGGAATTCGATATGTCGAAGCTGACGCCCGCGGAACGCGATTTCGTGGACGGAGCTCTGGCCAGCTGGGTCGGAGTGTCGACGAACGCACCGATCCCAGTGCGCGCTTTGGGGTTTGCCAACCGTGACCGCTTCGATGACGAAGCCGCCAGGCTCCGTCGCGCGGTCCGCGAAGGAGCCATGCTGACCGAGGTCGAGACCGCGAGGGTGCTGTTTTTGAGCGAGTTGGCCTTCGGCAGTGACCTCTTCGGCGCGGGTGTCGAATTTCAACTCGTCAACGCGATCCGCGATACCGAAGCGATCCAGATCCTGCGCTCCCTGCAACGGAAGCTCCATACCCGCGCCGGTGCCAAAGCACTTTTCGAGCCCGAACTCTACGCACCCGAATAGACCTCTTTGCCGACACGGAAAGTACCGCAAGGCAAGCGAAGTCCGACCGGCTCAGCCGTAGCCCAGATGACTCAGCACTCCGGATGTACACCGGTGTCGACGTGCGGATAGCCGGGCCGCACCCCCCGACGCTACGAGTGACCATCCGCCGAGAGGCGTTGCCCAACTATGTGGCTTCACGGGTCTACGAAGCTGGCGTGCTGCGCGGAAGCCCACCGAGCTGTAGGGAGCCGTCGGCCTTGGCGGTCGGCAGTGGACCGTCATGAGGTAGTCAGTGGCTAGTTGGGTGGAGAGCCATCCGGCCGTCGACACAGACCCGCAAAGGCCACGCCGTCTACTTGCTCGTCGTGTCCTAGCGGGACGCAGGGGTTCGTCGCCTGGTCAGGGTTCGAGGTAGAGCCGTTCGCAGGGTAAGCGTGGGAGACCATTCGTGTCGCCGGGCAGCACAGTCACCGCGTCGGGGCGATGATGGGCGTTCCATTCCTGCACGAACACCAGGGCGGCGGTCACGCACGCGGCGAAATCCATGCGCTGGTCGTGGAGGTAGACCGACAGGTGAACGTCGGGCTCCTCCGGGTGCGGAGACTCCGCCGGGCCGGTCACGGTACCGCCCGCAACACCGCGCGCGGGTTGTCGTGGATGATTCGTGCGCTGTACCGATATCGCCGCGCATCCCAGGTCCGTGCTCGCCGATCCGTTCGACGGCCACCGCCCCCGGTCCAACCGACGGCGCCGGGCTCGCCACAGGCACCACCGCGTCCGTGTCCGTGTCCGTGTCGGACACCACCGCCCCCCACTCGGCGTACAACCGCATTGCACCCGCCGCAACGGTGGCCGATGATCGGGCGGCGGCCGAGAATCCGTGTGCGAGCGCGGCACGCGACCGCATGCCGGCTCATCGGCTCGTCCTGCCCGCGCGCGCGAGCAGGCAGGCACGCGCGCACCGCGTCGACCACCACCCGGCCCGAAGGCCGGTAGGTGTCCCGCGGCGCCTCCAACCACGCCCGGTATCCGTTCGCACTGTCGGCCGGGGACGGAAGCGCGATCAACGCCCCGTCGCGGATCACCTTCACCCGGTCGCGAAACAACCCCGCGAACGTCTGCGGGTCGTGGGGCAGATCAGGACGGACAAGGAATGTCCAGGTTCGCGAATACGCGTGCGCGATGGTTGGGCCGAGACTGTGCCCATCGCTGCGTAACCGATCCGCCACCGCGTGGCCCAACGGTTCGGGCACCGACACACCCCACACCATCGACCCTGCCCGCACCATGATGCGGCCGAGGGCTTCCGGTTCGACCTCGGCCGGGAGCTGGCACACCAGTTTGTAGAACGCGCACCGCCCGTGCGGGGTCGCCAGATCGAAACCCCCAGCGCTTGCCGCGCTCACCCCCGCACTCCCGCACCGGCGTGGTCACCGGGAGATGGGGGCGCGGACGTGGAATACAGCGCGCGGCCCAGCATCACATGCCCCGGCATGACCACACTGCACACCCGCGCGAACTCGGCCGGGACCGACCCGCCCAGATGCGCCATCCCCGGAACGATCACCGCCCCCGCCCGCGCTACGTGCACCATTTCCAGCACGGCCGTCACAATGACCAATGAGACGGTCTGCGGAGTAACCACATACGTGTGCAGCAACGTATATCCGTGCCGACGCGCCAGCGCCTCGATGGTGGCCTGATCGCTGGCCGCCTCCGCACCCGCGACCGATACGCACCGCAACCCGATCGCCGAGACACCCGACGCAGCCGTCGGCAATTCCCGCAGCGGCGTGGGCTCGTCTCTCAGATACGCCGCCATCCGTTCCAGCTCGGCCACACCCGCCGAATACAACCCCTGCTCGCTGCTCGCATCCATACCCTGCGCCTCCCTGCGATCCGATTCGGAAAGCACCCGACGCCGAGGGCATCAACACCAGCGGCCATAGCTGCGCCGGCGCGGCCGAGATAAGGAATCGGCCCGCTCACCCCGGCGTCGGGGCCGGAGCTGACGTTATGAGAAGGGATACAACGGATTTGTCCTGAAAGGACAGGCGGTGATCGCGGTCAGTTTCCGGGTGCAAGGTCAGGTGCGATTCCCAGACGCCAGGCGAGGCCGCGCAGATTCCGGCCGCCGGCATCCCGTCGAGCAGTACGTAGCTGATCCGCGATCGCTTCACGAACGAAGAAGTCAGTGCGAACTTGTTGTGGTGCGATGTCTTCCGCTTTCATGAGTAGGGTAAGGCCCATGTCTCGGTACTTCGGTTCGGCAAGGAGCGTCCGCCCGGCTTCGGCGTAGTAGTTGGCCCGACGGGACGGCGACGGAATGGATTCGACGGGCAAATCACGCGCCACCTCCACAGCACTGGGCCCGTCGCCGAGTTCCATTCCGATAGACGACCGCCACATCCCAACGTTGGTACGGCCGAACCACAGCCGTGCGAAGGTACCGACCTCCTCATTCATCCGTGCCGCGACCGCTGCGGCCTCTGCGAGGTGTGTGTTGGCGGTGTCCCTGTCGGATTGCACCGCTCCCGCCAGTGCTGCGGACAAGTGGAGCATGCCGTACGCCTGCAAGACAGAGCAGTCATCGAGATGCGGCCTGAGCCTGTCGGCTGTGCGCACAGCACGGTCGTACTGCTTCGAACGCGATAGCGAGCCCGCGATACTGCCGCGCAGCCACACCGCGAACCCGATCCACGCGGGCGACTCGAGTTCTTCCGCACATGCGTGTGCGGCCTTGACGATCATGATCGGCAAACCCCGAACTCCGAGCCGCTTGGTCGTCTGCGCCAATGCGTAGTAACAACGGATGATGCCTACCAAGACTTCACGTCGCCACTCGGGGCGTCGGACATACGCCGAATGCAACTCGGTCAGCAATCCAGGAGCTAGCACGCAGGCAGCCGCGTAGTCGGTGGACTCCCGAACAACCTCCAGCGCAGCCAGATCCGCAGCGATTTCCGCCCATTCGCGTATATCTGTTCCGGGATCAGTGCCGAGTTCACAGATCTCCAGTGCATTCTCGACGGCAATCAGACCGGCATACGCCTCAGCCGCTGGTCCATCGGTGATCTCCCACGGCTGGCCATTGAACTCCGCGGGCGACACCTTCAGCGCACGTGCGATCGCCTCGAGGGTGGCGCGATTGGACAGCGGTTGTTCCCCGCGCTCGAGCCGACCCAGGTATCCATAGCTGATACCGGCCAGGCCCGCGACCACCTCGAGGCTCTGCCCGCGCCACGCGCGGATCTCGCGCAGCCTGCGCCCGACTTCGTTCGGTGGGATGTCGTTCATGGCGTACTCCTCCGCCGATGGCTACAACTTGCGACGGTACCTGTTGCTCCCAGCGTGCGAGTGGCAGGCGAATGGGAGATTTCGAGCCCCTGGCATGGCTTCCGAGATAGTCAGGGATTGTTTACGCACGGGCGCAAACCAGAGTGACGCGCCCATGGCCTTCCAGGACAGAACCACCCGGCGATCTCACCGGCAGCGAGCACTCGATCTGTTCGGCGACATCGCCCTGTAGGAGTAGCCGTAGCCCCCCGATACACCGGCCGAACAGCCGCACAAGTTGATCGCCGGAAGCTCCGCCCTCTCAGAGAACAACACGATCGCCGCAACCTCCCAGATCGAGAGGTTGCGACGATCGCGGAAGCCCGCCATATTCAGGCCGTGGAGCCTCGTTCCCACTGGTCGGGTGCCCTCGCCGTCGGCGGCGCACCGACCGAACACGGCGGTACATCACCCTGCCTGACGGCATCGGGATTCCGGGCCGAAAAGTGAGCAGTCTGGCTACGGCTGAGTCGGCCGGACTTCGCTTGCCTTGCGGTACTTTCCGTGTCCGCCTTCGCCGATGACCCATGTCACCGGCATGCCCGGCGTGATGAGTTGTTCGTCGCCCTGGTACTGCCAGAGGGAGAACCATACGTCGCCGGAGTGGCTGGCGATGAGTCCGTCGTAGGTGTCGGGCAGCCACCACCGGACCACACCGTCGAGGCCCGGATCAGGATCCTTTGCCGCCTTGACCTGCCCGAACGGTATCAAGCCGCCCGGCCCGTGCCATCCGTCGGGAGTGGGGAGCAACGGCTGGTCCCCACCCTCGGGGTCGGCAGGCCAGATCTTTCCACTGCGGGACAGGACGTCGTCGTGGACTTCCCGGGCCAGTCTGCACGCCACGCCGTCGGGGGTGAGCTCGCCGGGGGTTGTGCCGAGCAGGACGTTCAAGGCCGGGACGGTGAATTCGATGAACCATGCCGGTGAATTGGCCGAGCGGCGACGATGTTCGGGGATCGTTTCATCGATGTGTACCTCGAAACCGAGAGCTGACTCGATGTCGGCCGCCAGCAGGTCGGCGCCTCGCCGTGATGTCTCCTGGTCCATGTAGCTATCGTGCCGTGTGGGGGAGGCAGGTTGTAGGTGAACGACGACGAACGCCAAGTGTGGGAGTTCGCGGTAGGACTCGGGCTGCCGGACGCGACCGGGCCCGGTGCCCTCGACGGCGAGGGGATCCACCCGATCGCACTGGCGCTCGAAGAGAGCGCCCATCGGATCCGCGGGGTGAACCGTATCCCGTGCTACACCAGCTTCGGACCGGTCACCGCGGTCGATGAGTTCGCTCAGCGCGCATGGGGGGACGCCTACGACCCGGCGCGCATTCCAATCGAATGCCGTCTCGCCGTCTATGTGACCGATGACGAGCTGGACGAACTGGCACCGGCGGTTGCGGAGGATCTCGGCCTGGACCAGGACGGATACTCGACAGTAGTCGGCCGGAAAATCACCCTCGGCCTGCGGGCCATCTCGCTGGAATCGCCCGAGAACGCCTTCTACCAGCACCTCGTCGACCAGTATCGGGATCAACCCACCACGGATTGACTCTGCGGGATGCCACCGGTGCGCGCGATCGGTCTGGCTTATGAGGACCCATTCCCGATGCCGACGAGCGAGATCAGAGCACCGTCTGCTCGATCAGTCGGCGGGCCGCGCGATCGGTGCGCTCGACCTCGCCGGTGATCAGCCGGTCCTGCAAGATGCCGCGCAAACCCGAAACGAGCAGAGTCGCGACGACTTCGGGGTCATCGATCGAGCGAAGGTTGCGCAACCCATCCGCCAGGGCCGACACGAACGCGGTGATGGCCGAGGTGGCGTAGTCGGCGTACGGACTCCGTGGAGCACAAGCCGCGCCGAGGACTTGCAGCATCACCCGCACGCTCGTGCGGCCCTCACCCGAGGCGTTGGCGGTCCAGAAGTCCCACAGCCGGTCACACAGTTCGGACGCGTTCCCGATGTCGGCGAAGAAGGCCGCGAGGTCGGGGCGTTGCGTCGCCAGCGCCTGGACCAGCAATTCTTCTTTGGTCGTGAAGTAGTAGATCAACATGCGCGAGCTTGTGCCGAGTTCGGCGGCCAGCGGGCGCAGCGACAGGTCCGCGAGGCCGTGGTCGGCGATGTAGCGCACGACGGCGGCGAGTAGTTCGGCGCGTTTGGCGTGGTCGAGGGGACGGGCCATGGGTTGACTGTAGCGATTGGTACAGGTATTCATGACATCGTGACTGTAACAATCGCTTCAGAAACTCGGGATTCGGTGGTCGTCACCGGGTACGCGGCGACCACGTCGCTGGCCGACGACATGGACACGACCTGGTCCGGACTGCTGGCGGGGCACAGCGGGATCGGCGCGCTCGAGGATGATTTCGTGGCCGAGTACGACCTGCCGGTCCGCATCGGCGGCAAGCTGAAGTCGCAGCCCGGTGCCGAGCTGACCCGGGTCGAACAGCGCAGGCATTCCTACGTCGAGCAGATGGCGCTGGTGCTCGGCCGTCGGGTCTGGCGTTCGGCGGGCGCGCCCGAGGTGGACGGCGATCGATTGGCGGTGGCCGTCGGCACCGGACTCGGCGGCGGCGACGCGCTGATCTCGGCGGTCGACGCGATGCGCGCGGGCGGCTACCGCAAGGTGTCGCCGATGTCGGTGCCGATGGTGATGCCGAACGGTCCCGCCGCCACCGTCGGGCTCGAGATCGGGGCCAGGGCCGGTGTCTTCGCTCCGGTCTCGGCCTGTTCGTCGGGTTCGGAGGCGATCGCGCACGGTTGGCGGTTGATCACCACCGGCGAGGCGGATGTGGTGGTGGTGGGCGGGGTCGAAGGGCATATCGACGCCGTGCCCATCGCGAGCTTCGCGATGATGCGTGCCATGAGCACCCGCAATGATGATCCGGAACGCGCGTCGCGCCCGTTCGACCGCGACCGCGACGGGTTCGTCTTCGGAGAGGCGGGCGCGCTGCTGGTGCTCGAGTCGGAGCGGCACGCACGCGCGCGCGGCGCGGCCGTGCACGGGCGGGTGCTGGGCGCGGGCATTACCTCCGACGCCTATCACATCGTCGCGTCCGAGCCTGAGGGAATCGGCGCCGCCCGCGCGATGCGCAAGGCCATCGAGACCGCAGGACTGCGGCCTTCGGATATTCAGCATGTGAACGCGCACGCCACGTCGACCTCCATCGGCGACGCCTCCGAGGCCAACGCGATCGCTTCCGTGGTGCCCGACGCTTCGGTCTACGCACCGAAATCCGCGCTCGGGCATTCGATCGGGGCGGTCGGGGCGCTGGAGTCGCTGGTCACCATGCTCACCCTGCGCGACCAGGTCGTCCCGCCCACCTTGAACCTCGACAACCTCGATCCGGCGATCGATCTGGACATCGTCGCGGGCGCGCCGCGTACCCAGCGCATCGATTTCGCGCTGAACAATTCGTTCGGCTTCGGCGGTCACAACGTCGCACTGGCGTTCGGCCGGGTCTGATTCGTCGATCACCACGTCGCGCCGGCGTTCGGTGGGGTCTGGCGGCGGAGGGAATCGCCTCGCGGGCTAACGTCGGGAGACAACCGACCACTTGGCCCGAGGGACGGATATCGACGTGAGCGAGAGAACCGAGGACACGGCGTGCGGCCGCGCGCGACGTAATCGAGGCGGGCACGGTCATGAGTGACGCGTTCTACTTGTCCGACCCGGATCGACCAGGTCGTTTCCTCTCGACCGAGCTGACCCGCGGTCCATGGTCCCCGGACGCCCAGCACGCGGGTCCGCCTTCGGCGCTGCTAGGTCACGTGATCGAGCGGTGCGAACCACGCCCAGGTTTTCAGGTCGGCCGGGTCGCGGTCGAGATTCTCGGCCCGGTCCCGCTGGAACCGCTGACGGCGGAAGCGCGGGTCGCCCGTCCCGGCCGCAGCGTCGAACTCATCGAGGCGACGCTGTCCACCGAGCGCGGGCCGGTGATGCGGGCGAATGCCTGGCGGTTCAAGTTGTCCGAACCGGAATTGCCGCTGCCGGAACGTTTCTTGCCCACCGGCACGCGCCCCGGCCCCGAACATGCGGATGTGCCCGCGCCGTTCCCGTCCACCCAGCCGGTGGGCTTCCACACCGCCATCGAATACCGCTTTGTCAGCGGATCCTTCACCGAGCCCGGCCCAGCGGTCTGCTGGATCAGGATCAAATACCCGATCGTTGGTGGCACCGACCCGAGCCCACTGGAACGCACCCTCGCGGCGGCGGATTCCGGAAACGGCGTCAGCGCCGTCATGGACTGGTCGAAGTACCTGTTCATCAACACCGACCTGACGGTCACCCTGCACCGCCAGCCCGCGGGCGAATGGGTCTGCCTCGACGCCGTCACCTACCCCCAACCCCATGGCATAGGTATGGCCGAATCGGCGCTCTACGACGAAAAGGGCCCCTTGGGCCGCAGCACCCAAACCCTCTTCCTCGGCACCCGATAGCCGAGACAGACCCACTCGGCGTTCGTCGCCGAGACGCCGGCGGACGGGTCGGGATCTGCTGAATGCTTCAGCCGTGCCGCATCGCGCTCACTGCGGCACTGGCGGCAACCGTCGAGCGCGTACGAATGTTCGGATCCGCTGCCCTCGATCTCGTGTGGGTCGCGGAAGGGCGAACCGACGCCTGCGTCATGCTGTCCAACAAGCCCTGGGACACCGCCGCCGGTGTGCTCATCGCTCGCGAGGCGGGCGCTCTCGTCCTCGACTCGACTTCCCGGCGGCACAGCCTCGAGTCCCCCGACACGATCGCCGCCTCACCCGCCATTGCCGATCAGCTCATGGCGGTGGTCGAGGCATCGATCTGCTGACCGAAGCCATTGTCCGCGCCCGGATTCGCTTACGGACGCGTCGAGATCTGCTGGACGCCCCAGCCGTTCCCGTCCGGGTCGGTGAAGAAAAAGAAGCCCACGTTGTCGAGTGGGTCGGGCATGGGGGTGCGGTTCTCGCCGAGGACTTGGATTTCGGTGACCTCGACGCCTCGGGCGGTGAGTTCCTCGTGGGCTGTGCGCAGGTCGTTTACCACGAGTTGCAGGCCCTGTTGGGAGCCGGGCGTCATATCGGGCACCGCGCCCTTGCCGATCACGATCGAGCAACCCGAGCCGGGTGGGGTGAGTTGCACGATGCGGACGTTGTCGCCGATCTCGGTGTCGTGGTCGACGGTGAAGCCGAGTTGTTCGGCGTAGAACCGTTTGGCTCGGTCGATATCCGACACGGGCACGATGACGACCTCGAGTGTCCAGTTCACGGCGCATCCTTTCGGGGCGGGCAGCGATATTCCTACCAGTGCGGACCGGTTGGCGCGGAAGAAATCATCGCCGAGCCCAGCGCCAGTTGAACTCATCCGGCGCGGGCGGGGGGCCGGGAAGTTCGCCATCCGCGCTCAGCCCGGCCAGGAGCATCGCGAGCACGCGGCGGCGCAGTTGGACCGTGCGCTGCGAATCGGGCACCGCGACGGCCGCGCAAGACTCCAGGATCAGGCCGAGATCCTGCGGGGTGACGTTCGAACGCAGTTCGCCGGTGGCGTGGGCACGGCGCACGAGTTCCTCCGTGACCTTCGCGGAGTACTGCACATCGGGCAGCATCGATTCGTCGGGGGTGAAAGTGCCCGCGAGATGCACGGCCAGCGAGTGTACGTCGGCGTCCACCACTCGCTCGAGAAAGCCGACCAGACCGTGCCAGCCGTCCGGATCCTTCAGCGCCGCATCGGCTTCCGCGTTGTACCTGCGCAGACCATCGTGACAGAGCGTGCGTAGCAGCACCTCCTTGCTCGGATAGCGGCGGTACAGCGCGCTGATCCCGACGCCCGCGCGTTCCGCGACGGCGGAGATCGGGGCGGTGGCGTCGGCAAGGAACACGGCGCGGGCGGCTTCCAGAATCAAGCCGTCGTTGCGGGCGGCCTGCGCCTTGCGGCCGGGCAGACCCTTCTGAACTGGGGCATCGGATGTCTTCGGCATGAATCCAGGATAGCAGTTGAACGGAACGATCCGTTCTGTTACGGTTCAATCAGAACAGAGCATTCCGTTTCAAAGGAGCAGGACATGACCGCGATCACCCCCTTCCGCATCGCCATCGACCAAGCCGACTTGGACGATCTGCGCGATCGCCTGTCCCGCACCCGCTGGGCCGAGCAGATCCCCGGCTCGGGCGATACCTACGGGGTGAGCGTCGAGCGCGTGCGCCACCTGGTCGGATACTGGCGCGACGGGTTCGACTGGCTCGCGGTCGAGAACTCGTTGAACGCCTACCCGCAGTTCACCACCGAGATCGATGGCCAGAACATCCACTTCCTGCACGTGAAATCCACCCGGGACGACGCGTTCCCGCTGATCCTCACGCACGGCTGGCCCGGGACCTTCGTCGAGTTCATCGGCGTCATCGAGCCGCTCACCACGGCCGGGTTCGATCTGGTCATCCCCTCCGTGCCCGGTTACGGATTCTCCGGCCCCACCACCGAGACGGGCTGGAACGACTCCCGCATCGCCCGCGCCTGGGCGGAACTGATGCGGCGGCTGGGCTACACCCGCTACGGCGCGGTGGGCAACGACGGCGGTTCGCAGATCTCGCCGGAGCTCGGGCGGGTGGCACCGGACCAGGTGACAGGCGTACACGTGACGCAGGTGTACTCGTTCCCGTCCGGCGATCCGGCGGAGCTGGCCGATCTCGACGAGGGCGAGCAGCGGTCACTGGCCACGCTGGACTGGTTCATGAAGAACAAGATGGGCTACAACGTGCTGCAATCGCAGCAACCGCAGACGCTGGCGCACGCGATCACGGACTCGCCCGCCGGGCTGGTCGGCTGGAACGGCCAGTTGCTCGGTCCGGATCTCGACGACGACTTCGTGCTGACCAACATCGCGATCCACTGGCTCACCGGCACCGCGGGTTCGGCGATCCGGCACTACTTCGAGAAGGACAAGGCCGAGCGCCCCGCCGCGCCGACCACGGTTCCGCTGGCACTGTGCGGCTCCACCGGCGATTTTCACGGCATCCGCCGCTTCGCCGAGCGCGACCACAACATCGTGTCGTGGCGCACGCACGATGTGTTCACCCACTACCTGCACCATGTGGCGCCCGCGCTGATGGCGGAGGAGATCACGGAGTTCTTCGCCCGGCTGCGCTGAGACTGTCTCTTATGGCATCGAGACTTGTGGCCATGGTTCGTCTCGGCCTCCGCTGATGTACTGGTTTCAACAACGGCACAGCAGCTTTCGAACAAGGAGAGAGACCATGAAAATCGCAGTCTTCGGAGCCACCGGGACCGTCGGCCGCCTCGTCGTCGAGCAAGCGCTGCGGGAGGGCCATGAAGTGACGGCCTTCACCCGCAGCGCCGCGAGCGTCACGCAGCGGCGCGACCGGCTGCGCGTGATAGAAGGCGATGTGCTGGACACGAATTCGGTGCAGCGAGCGGTGCAGGGGCAGGACGCGGTGCTGATCTCACTCGGCAACGGGCGCAAGGGCGTAGTCCGTGCGGGCGGCACCGAAGCGATCATCGGCGCGATGAATCGCACGGGCGTCAAGCGGCTGATCTGCCAGACGACGCTCGGCGTCGGCGACAGCCGGGGCAACCTGAACTTCCTGTGGAAGTACGTGATGTTCGGGTTGCTGCTGCGCCCCGCCTATGCCGACCACGTCCGGCAGGAGGAATACGTCCTGGCCAGCGATCTGGACTGGACGATCGTGCGGCCGAGCGCGTTCACCGACGGACCGGCCACCGGCAGCTACCGGCGCGGATTCCCATCGGGCGAGCGCGGTCTCACCCTGAAGATCGCCCGTGCCGACATCGCCGGCTTCATGATCGAGCAACTGACCGACACCACCTACCTCCGCCAGGCGCCCGGCATCTCGAACTGAGCGCACCATGCGGTGGCACGGAAGCGGCCCACGCCCCGAAGTCGGGAGCATGGGCCGCCCCGCAGGTCAGGCGTGCTCGTGCAGTTCACCCCACGCAGGGAACGGATCGGGATACTCGGCCCACACGCCCGGTCCTTCGGCGAACTCCGCCTCGGTGAGCAGAGCGTCATCCAGTAGCGCGCGCACCTTCTCGCGATCCAGCTTCACCCCGATGAAGACGATCTCCTGCCCCGGCGGCACTTCTAACGACGACCACCAGGCGGCGGGTTCGAAAACCAGGTTCGGCCCGGCTTGCGACCACACCGCGGCCAGCGTCGACCGGCTCGCGATCCAGCAGAAGCCCTTGCTGCGCAGCAAACCTCGCAACTGCTCCAGCGCACCGGAAAGGCGCAGCGGATGGAACGGCCGATCGGCGGTGTAGGTGAGACTGCCGATGCCGTACTCCTCGGTCTCCGGTGTGTGCCCGCCGGCGAGTTCCTCCGCCCAGCCCTCGGCCTCCGCGGCGACCACCGGGTCGTAGCGACCGGTATCCAGAACCTCGGCCAGATCGACCACGCCGTTGCTGGTGCGCAGCACGTGGGCGCGCGGGTTCAAGCGGCGCACCGTCGCCTCCACCGCGCCGGCCGCGGCCGCGCCGACCAGATCGGTCTTGTTGACCAGCAGGACGTCGGCGAACTCGACCTGATCCACCAGTAGGTCGGCGATGGTGCGCGCGTCGCCGTCGCCCGCCTGCAGATTTCGCTCCGCCAGTGCCTGCCCGCGCGCCACCTCCGCGAGGAATGTCGAGGCGTCGACCACGGTGACCATGGTGTCCAGTCGGGCGATGTCACCGAGCCGGAATCCGTCCTCGAATTCCCAGTCGAACGTCGCGGCCACCGGCATCGGCTCGGAGATGCCGGTCGATTCGATCACCAAATGATCGAATCGGCCTTCCCTGGCGAGCCGGGCCACGGCTTCGATCAGGTCCTCACGCAGAGTGCAGCAGATGCAACCGTTGGTCAGCTCGACCAGCTTCTCCTCGGTGCGGTCCAGGTGGCCCTGGCCCGCGACCAGTGCGGCGTCGATGTTGACCTCGCTCATGTCGTTGACGATGACCGCTACCCGGCGGCCCTCCCGATTGGCGAGGATGTGGTTGAGCAGCGTCGTCTTGCCCGCACCGAGAAAGCCGGACAGCACGGTGACGGGAAGCAGATCGGAGTCCATGCGGATAATGATAACGATTTTCATTTGCTATCCGCGGGCGGGCTCGGTTGCCGGTGGCTACCGGACCGGCTCGCCGTAGGGTTTGTGTCGTGAAACTGCTGCCATTGCCCGCCGAGGGGCAGACCCCCGTCCGGGCGCTCACCATCGCCGGTACCGACTCCGGCGGAGGCGCCGGAATCCAAGCCGATACTCGCACCATGGCGCTGTGCGGTGTGCACGCACTGGTGGCCGTCGCGGCGGTGACCGTGCAGAACACGGTGGGCGTCAGCGGGTTTCACGAGATCCCGCCCCAGGTCGTCGCCGATCAAGTGCGCTCGGTGGCCACCGACATCGGCGTCGGCGCCGCGAAGACCGGCATGCTGGCCTCCACCGCGATCATCGAGGCGGTCGCGGCGGTGTGCCAGG
The DNA here is from genome assembly GCF_042802775.1 of Nocardia sp. NPDC057455. NCBI lineage: Bacteria > Bacillati > Actinomycetota > Actinomycetes > Mycobacteriales > Nocardiaceae > Nocardia > Nocardia sp. NPDC057455. The sequence goes on from NZ_JBHVDM010000028.1 coordinate 14,673, forward strand.
AGGTCGGCATCGGTCGTGATGGCGAGATCCCGCTGGTCGTCGATCCGGTCGCGGCCTCGATGCACGGCGATCCGCTGCTGCACGCCGAGGCGCTCGACGCGCTGCGCAGCACCCTGATCCCGCTCGCGACCGTGGTGACGCCGAACCTGGACGAGGTCCGCCTGCTCACCGGTATCGATGTCGAGGACGAGGATTCGGCGCGGCGCGCGGCCGAGGCGCTGCACAAGCTGGGGCCGCGCTGGGCGATCGTCAAGGGCGGGCATCTGCGTTCCTCCGAGTACAGCACCGACCTGCTGTTCGACGGCGAGCAGTTCCTCGAGTTCACCGCCCCGCGCATCGCGACCGGCAACGACCACGGCGGCGGTGACACGCTGGCCGCCGCGACCGCCTGCGCGCTGGCCCACGGCTACTCGGTGCCCGAAGCGGTCGAGTTCGCCAAGGAGTGGACCTACCGCTGCCTGGCCGCGTCCTACGATCTCGGCGCGGGCCAGGGGCCGGTGTCGCCGCTGTGGCGGTTGCATCGAAACTGAGCCCGGCAACCGCCCGGCGCACGCCATTTCCTGTCGGTGGGCGCTGCGATACTGAGAACGTCGCCGATATGGATGGCTTCAACGGCGAGGCGATCGGAACAACGACGTTCGGCGTTGACGCGACGAAGACCTCGGCGCCCGGCCCGGGAGGCGCTGGCGGTCACACAGCGGAAAAGGCGCGGTGCAGCGGAAGATCGGCCGCTATCGCGATGCCGTGCAACCGAGCGCTGGCCGCCACCAGCGCGAAGATGATCTCGCTCAGATAGGTGGCGAACTGCTCGACCGGCATGGCAGGCTGCTCCGACCGGTTCACCCCCAGCCACCAATCGGTGGCCGAGGCCACCGCGCCGAAGATCGAATAGATCACCAATTCCGCGCTGGTGACCTGCACCGACTCGTCGTTCACCGCACCGGCGAACAACTCCGCCGCGCGGTGGGCGGACTGCCGGGCCGATCGCAGCGTGCGGTCGGCGTCGTCGGATCGTTGCGTGAAGTGGCTGTGCAGCATGAAGCGGAAGACGTTCGGCTGCCGCGACACCACCTGCGCGTATTCGGACGCGGCGCGGCGCACCAGGTCACCGGCCGAATCGCCGGTCAGGTCGAAGCTGGTCATGATCTGTTCCCAGAGCATGTCACGTGCTCGGTCGACGATCGCGTTGTAGAGGTCGGCTTTGTCCTCGAAATGGCGATACAGCTTCGGCTTGGCCGCGCCCGCCTCCTTGGCGATGTCGCCCATGCTGACCGCGGGGCCGAACTTGTCGAGCGCGCGGAAAGCCGCGTCCACGAACTCCTCGCGCACCTTTCGGCGATGCTCGCGCCAGCGCTCGGTGCGCGCGTCCACACGTTTGCCCGGCTGGTCGTCTTCCCTCCGGCCGCTGAGCATCACGAATCCGGATGCTACCTGCCGACCCCCGGACCGAGACCCGGCCCTGGACCGGGTCTCATCCTGCGGTCAGTGTTTGCCGGAACCGGCGCCGCTGTCGCCCGCCGTCTTGGCCTTCTTCTCCGCTCGCTTTTCCTTGAGGGTCTTCCCGGACTTCTTGGACATCGAACTGCGCGGAGATTTGTCGGACAAACGTGGTCCTTTGCTCGGAGAACCTGAATGGTCCCGCTGTCGTCGACCGTACGCTACGGCGGCTGCCGAAGGGGTCGATCACCTCCGGCGGCACCCCCAGGAACCTCACAGCTGAGGCCCAGCCCCGTGGCAGCGTGGCCGTCGAATCTGAACGGCATGACCGAGACCTTGACCGTCGCGGCGGCGGAACGGACCGAAACCACGGGTGCGCCCGTGCTGGACGTGGTGATACCCGTCTATAACGAAGAGACCGACCTCGGCGTGTGCGTCCGCGGACTGCACGCCTACCTGCGCGACGGGTTCCCCTTCCCGGCGCGTATCACGGTCGCCGACAACGCGAGCACCGACGACACCCTCCAGGTCGCCCGGCTGCTCGCCGAAGAGCTGGACGATGTGCGGGTGGTGCACCTGTCCGCCAAAGGACGCGGGCGGGCGCTGCGAGCGGTGTGGGAACGCTCGGACGCGCAGGTGGTCGCCTATATGGACGTCGACCTGTCCACCGACTTGAACGCACTGCTGCCCTTGGTCGCACCGCTGATCACCGGGCATTCCGACCTGGCCATCGGCACCCGGCTCGACGCCGCGTCCCGTGTGGTGCGCGGACCCAAGCGCGAGATCATCTCACGCTGCTACAACCTGCTGCTGAAAGCCTCACTGCGCGCGCACTTCTCCGACGCCCAGTGCGGCTTCAAGGCCATGCGCACCGACGTGGCGCGCCGCCTGCTGCCGCTGGTGCACGACGGCGAGTGGTTCTTCGACACCGAACTGCTGGTGCTCGCCGAGCGGGCAGGGCTGCGCATCCACGAGGTTCCGGTGGACTGGATCGATGATCCGGACAGTCGCGTCGACATCATCGACACCGCGCGCAAGGACCTGCTCGGCGTCTGGCGGCTCGGGCGGGCGCTGGCCACCGGCGCGCTGCCGCTCGAGGAACTGCGACGGTCGGTGGGCCGGGAACCGCTGGTGCCCGGGGTGCCGCTGGGCATGATCGGGCAGCTCGTGCGGTTCGCGATCGTCGGAGTGCTGAGCACGCTGGCCTATCTGCTGCTCTACGTGCTGTTGCAGCCGCTGACCGGCGCGCAGGTGGCCAACTTCGCGGCGCTGCTGATCACGGCGGTGGGCAATACCGCGGCCAACCGGGCCTTCACCTTCGGTGTGCGCGGCTCGAACGGGGCGGTGTCGCATCAGTTCCAAGGGCTGGTGATCTTCGGCATCGGGTTGGCACTCACCAGCGGATCGCTGTTCGCGCTGCATCGGTGGGCGCCGGACGCCTCGGTGCACCTGGAGCTGTTCGTCCTGGTGGTGGCCAACCTGGTCGCCACGCTGTTGCGGTTCGTCGCATTGCGCTGGGTGTTCCGCGACAGCGGCGGCGATCGCGCGCCGAGCGCACCGGCTCTCGCCTCGGACGGGCACACCACCGGGGGAGACCGTTGATGACGACGACGTCGACCGCACAGCCGGTCGCTACCGAACCGCAGCCGAAGGTCCGCCGGAACTGGGAGTATCCGGCGCTGGCGGCGCTACTGATCGGCACGGCGGCGGCGTATCTGTGCAACCTGAGCGCCAACGGGTGGGCGAATTCGTTCTACTCGGCTGCGGTGCAGGCGGGTTCGGTTTCGTGGAAGGCGTTCTTCTTCGGGTCCTCCGACGCGGCGAACTCGATCACCGTGGACAAACCGCCCGCCTCATTGTGGCTGATGGAGCTTTCGGTGCGGGCCTTCGGGCTCAACAGCTGGAGCATCCTCGTGCCGGAGGTGCTGCTCGGTGTGGCCGGTGTCGCGCTGGTGTGGGCGACGGTGCGCAGGCCGTTCGGGCCCGCGGCCGGACTGCTCGCCGGGGTGGCGCTCGCGGTGACGCCCGTCGCGGCGCTGATGTTCCGGTTCAACAATCCCGAGGCGCTGCTGGTGTTCTTGATGGTCGCCGCGGCATGGGCGATGACACGGGCGGTGGAGGACGGCCGCTGGCGGTGGCTGGTCCTGACCGGCGCGTTGATCGGCTTCGGATTCCTCACCAAGCAATTGCAGGTGCTGCTGGTGGTTCCGGCGCTCGCGCTGACCTACTCGATCGCGGGGCCGCCGAAACTCGGTAAGCGCATCCTGCAACTCCTCGCGGCCGCAGCCGCGATGGTGGTGGCCGCGGGCTGGTGGTTGCTGGCGGTGGAACTGTGGCCGGCCTCGTCACGTCCGTGGATCGGCGGCTCGCACGAGAACTCGATCCTGGAACTCACCCTCGGTTACAACGGGCTCGGCCGGCTCAACGGCAACGAGCGCGGCAGTGTCGGGCCGGGCGGTGATCTTCCGTCGGGCGGCAACGGCATGTGGGGAAGCACCGGCATCACGCGAATGTTCGAACCGGCGCAGGGCGGTCAGATCGCGTGGTTGATCCCCGCGGCGCTGGTCGCGCTCGTCGTGGGAATCCTGCTGCGCGGCAGAGCGGCTCGTACCGATCAGCAGCGCGCCTCGCTCATCCTGTGGGGCGGGTGGCTGCTGGGGACCGGGCTGGTCTTCAGCTTCATGGCCGGCATCTTCCACCAGTACTACACCGTGGCCCTGGCTCCGGCCATCGCCGCGCTGGTCGGCGCGGGCGCGGTGCTGTCGTGGCGGGGGCGGCACCGGCTGTGGGTGCGGACGGCGTCGGCTCTCGCGGTGGGCCTCACCACGGCGACCGCCTGGATGTTGTTGTCCCGCACCCCGGAATGGCAGTCGTGGCTGCGCTGGACGGTGCTGGTCGTCGGCGCGATCGCGACGCTCGCCGCGCTCTTCCCCGCGCCGCGCAAGCTTGCCGTGATATCGGCGCTGGCCGCCGCGTTCACCTTCCTCGCCGGACCGGTCGCCTACGCCGTCGACACGATCGCGACGCCGCACGCCGGTTCGATCCCTTCGGCGGGGCCGAACGTCGGGATGCGTGGCCGGCCACCGTGGGGCGAGGGAATGCCAGGCATGGGTCGCCGCACGCAGGACGGAACGGGAACCACCGGCCGCGATGGAGCCGGGCAAGTCCCGGGCGGCACGACACCGGATGGGCGTTCACCGGGAACGGGCCCGCAGGGCACGACATCGGACGGCCGAGTTCCTCAGCCGAACAACGCACCCGGCGGCCGGATGCCCGGCGACGGACAGCTCCCGGACGGCGCGGGCACACCGCCCGGTACCGCACCGCAGGGCAACCCACCCGGCGACGGCACGATGTTCCCGCCCGGAACGCTGCCCGACGCACAGGCCCCGCAAGGCACCGCGCCGACGCAGGCTGCGCCCGGAGACGGCGGTCCCGGCCCCGACGGCGGCGGAATCGGCGGCCTCCTCGGGGCGAGCGAACCCAGCGCCCAGGTCGTGTCCCTGCTCGAGCACAACGGCGGCGACTACACCTGGGTGGCCGCGGCCATCGGCTCGAACAGCGCCGCGGGCTTGCAACTGGCCACCGAGCTGCCCGTGATGCCGATCGGCGGGTTCAACGGCAGTGACCCCTCACCGACGCTGGAGCAGTTCGAACGGTATGTCGCCGAGGGGAAGATCCACTACTTCGTCGGCGGCGGACGTGGCGGGCCGGGTTCGTCCGACTCCTCCCCCAGCGCCCGTATCACGCAGTGGGTCCAGCAGAACTTCACCGCCATCCAGGTGGACGGGGTCACCTTGTACGACCTGACCGCGGCCCACTGAGAACCGCGCGATGCGGTCCTGTCGCCCTGCATTCCCCGGGACCGCATCGCCTCCCTGTGTTCAGCGCGACCCCTGCACCCGCTGAACACCGCATCCGCACCGGCGCCATACCTCGGCGTCGGTGCGGACCGCGTTGCCTGATGGGGCATCCCTGGCCGCGACCCGGACGATGCGCGCGGTCGCACTGCGGCGGATCGCCGGACGCCGGAGGCTGCGACGATTCGAGCACCGGCTCTTGGCATCCCGCAAAACTCCAGCGATGATGGTCGGACGCGTGACGGCTCCGGGCCGGTAGCCGGACCATCAGCTCACGTGTCCACCGCGAACATTCAGGGAAACAGTTGAACGCTTTCATGAAGCTGGCCGTGACGGTGGTCAGCGCACTGGTCGCAACCGCGCTCACCGTCGGATTCGCCGCCACCGCGTCGGCCGCCCCCGCCGACCGAACCGAATCGATCGCCGCGGCGACCAGCGAACCCCCGCAGGTGACCTACATCAAGGCGTGCCTGCCACCCGGCGACACCATCGAACTGCGCACGGGAATCGGCGCGGCGATCGGCGCCGCCATCGGCGCGCTCGTCGGCCTGCCCGTCTTCTTCGTCGGCGCGATCCCCGGCGCGATCATCGTCGGCCTGATCGGCGCCGCCATCGGGGCTTCCTCCTACGCCATCGATTCGGGACGGCTCGAGCAGCAAGGTCTGTGCTGACCGGCGCGGCGTTCACAGCTCCGCGACGGGCAGCGACCCGATCGCGGACTCCCGCTCAGCGGGGTGCGTGCAAGGCGGCGTGTAGCGTGGCCGCCCACTGTTCGACTATCCGCTTGCGGCGGGCCGAATCGTCGGTGAGCACGTCGGCGAGGCCCAGACCACGCGCCATGTCCAGGGTCGCCTGAACCAAGTGGTGAGTGACCGGGTCGGAGTCGTCCACGCCCAGGGCTTCGACCGCGCGATGGTGTGAGGCGCGCCCGAAGCGCGCCTCCAGCGGGACGATCCGCTCCCGCAACACCGGGTCGGCGGCGGCGTGCGTCCAGACTTGCAGGGCCGCTTTGAACAACGGGCTGGTGTAGGACTCGACCAACCCCGCCACCACCGCCTCGGTGCGGGCGAGGCCGTCACCCAGATCGGTCAACGTCGCGGCCTCGTGCACCGCCTGCCCGCTGCGCGTGTCGAACATGTACTCCAGCGCGGCGGTGATCAGATCTTCCCTGGTGGGGAAGTGATGCTGCGCCGCACCACGCGACACCCCAGCCCGTTCGGCGACCACGGCGACCGTCGCGGCCGCCCAGCCCATCTCGGCCAGGCAGTCGATGGTCGCCTCGAGCAGGCGCTGCCGGGTGGCGCGGCTGCGATCCTGCTTGGGTTCGTGGGGTGTCGCCATGGTCGCTATTCTGCCCAGCTCGGCGGGCGGCGCTGCAAAAAGGCCGACATGCCCTCGTGCACCTCGGGGGTGCCGAAGAAGCTCGCCGACCGCCGTGCGAGTTCCTCGGCGGAGGCGTCGAACTCGGCGAGGATGCCCGCGTTGACCAGTCGTTTGGCCTCGGCCAGCCCCTGCGGGGAGCCTTTGCGCACCTCCTCGCACAGTCGCGCCACTTCCGCCGCCGGGTCGTCGGCGGTGACGGTGACCAGGCCGATCTCCGCGGCCACGGCGGCGTCGAACTTCTCGCCGGTCAGGTAGTACCGGCTGGCCGCGCGCGGGCTGAGTCTGGGCAGCAGGGTCAGCGAGATCATGAACGGCGCCAGCCCGATGCGCACCTCGGTGAGCGCGAAACTGCTGGCGGGCCCCGCCACGACGACGTCGCAGCCTGCCACGATGCCCATGCCGCCCGCCCGCACGTTGCCATCGATCCGTGCGACCACCGGCTTCGGAATCTCCACCAGCCTGCGTAGCACGCCGATCATCACCCGCGTGCGCTCGTCGGCGGCCACGGCCGGATCGGCGTCACTGGCCTCGCTGAGATCGGCGCCCGCGCAGAAGGTGTTGCCGGTGTGCGCGAGCACGATGGCGCGCACCTTGTCGTCGGCGGCCGCGTCGTCGAGCCCGCGCAGCAGTTCGGCGACCAGCTTGGACGACAGCGCGTTGCGGTTGTGCGGCGAATCGAACGTGAGCGTCGCGACGCCGCCGTCCACCTCGTAGCGGACGAACGGACCCGTCTCGGTCATGCGCGTCCTCTCAGTACGACTTCGGCAGGCCCAGCGAGTACTGGGCGACGAAGTTCAGGACCATTTCCCGGCTGACCGGCGCGATGCGGCCGATGCGCGCGGCGGCGAGCATGGCGGCCAGCCCGACGTCCCTGGTCAGGCCGGAGCCGCCGTGGGTCTGGATGGCCTGGTCGAGTGCTTTGATACTGGCTTCCGCGCCCGCGTATTTCGCCATGTTCGCGGCCTCGGCGGCACCCATCTCGTCGCCCGCGTCGTAGAGGGTGGCGGCCTTCTGCATCATCAGCTTCGCCAGCTCCAGTTCGACCTTCACCTGGGCGAGCGGATGCGAGATGCCCTGGTGCGCACCGATGGGCGTCTTCCACACCGTGCGTTCCTTGGCGTATGCCACCGCCTGTTCGATGGCGTAGCGGCCCATGCCGACGGCCATGGCGGCGCCCATGATGCGTTCCGGGTTGAGCCCCGCGAACAGCTGCATCAGCGCCGCGTCCTCCTTGCCGACCAGTGCGGTGGAGGGCAGCCGGAGGTCGTCGAGGAACAGGCTGTACTGGTGGTCGGGCTCGATGATGTCCATCTCCTGCGCCGTCTTGGTGAAGCCTTCGGCGTCGGTCGGCACGATGAACAGGGCGGGCTTGAGCTTGCCGGTCTTGTGGTCCTCGGTGCGGGACACGATCAGCACCGCCTCGGCCTGGTCCACACCGGAGATGAAGATCTTGCGGCCGTTGAGGATCCAGTCGTCGCCGTCGCGGCGCGCGGTGGTGGTGATCTGGTGGGAGTTGGAACCGGCGTCCGGCTCGGTGATGCCGAAGACCATCTTGCCGGAGCCGTCGGCGAGCTTGGGCAGCCACTCCTGCTTCTGCTCGTCGGTGCCGTACTTGGTGATGATGGTGCCGCAGATGGCCGGGGAGACCACCATGAGCAGCAGGCCCGCGCCCTGCGCGGACAGCTCCTCCATCACCAGCGACAGTTCGTACATCCCCGCGCCGCCGCCACCGTACTCCTCGGGCAGGTTCACTCCGAGGAAGCCGAGTTTGCCCGCCTCCTGCCATAACTCGTCCAGCGGCTCGTTCTTGCGCGCCTTCGGCAGCACGTAGTCGCGGTAGTTGTATTTCGCGGCCAGCGCGGCGACGGCGGCCCGCAGCGCCTTCTGCTCGTCGGTTTCGATGAAGCTCATCAGTTCTCCTGGTTTTCTACGGGTTCCGCGGGTTCGACGACCGCGAGCACGGCCCCGACGTCGACCTGCTGGCCGACGGTGACGTTCACGGCGCTGAGCACGCCCGCGGCGGGCGCGGCGATGGTGTGCTCCATCTTCATCGCCTCCAGCCACAGAATCGGCTGGCCTTGTTCGACCTGACTGCCGACCTCGGCGCCGAGCCGGATCACGCTGCCCGGCATGGGCGCCAGCAGCGAGCCGCTGGCCACCTGGTCGGCCGGGTCGCTGAAGCGGGGCACCCGGCGCACCGCCACCGGGCCCAGCGGCGAGTCGACATAGACCTGGTCGCCGTAGCGGGCGACCTCGAATTGCCTGCGCACGCGGCCACGTTCGCCCGGGACCGACAGCACGACCCGATCGGGAGCCGACTCGACGAGTTCCAGGCCGTCGTGACCGTCCACGGTGACGCCGGTCCGGCCGAAGCGGTAGCCCACCTCGTGCGTCCCGGTGGTGCGACTCTCGTACGACTTGCGCTGCGACTGCGACGGCAGGTTCCGCCACCCGCTGGGCAAGCCGGCGCCCACTCGCGCGCCGCCGCGGTTGGCGGCGGCTTCGGCCAGTGCCGCGGCCACGATGGACAGCGCCTCGTCGGACTCCGACACCAGCGGCGCGGCGAGAACGTCCAGGCCGTGCGTGGCGAAGAACGCGGTGTCGGTGTCGCCGGCCAGGAACGCCGGATGACGCAGCACGCGCACCAGCAGGTCGCGGTTGGTGACCAGACCGTGGATCTTCGCGCGGCGCAGTGCGGCGGCCAGCAAGCGGGCCGCCTCGCCGCGGGTCTCGGCGTAGGAGATGACCTTGGCCAGCATCGGGTCGTAGTGCACGCCGACCAGCGAGCCGTCGACAACGCCCGTGTCCAGGCGCACACCGGGGCGGTCGAGCAGGTCGAATTCGGTGCGCACCGAGGGGATGTCGATCCGGTGTACGGTTCCGCTCTGTGGCTGCCAGTCCTGCGCCGGATCCTCGGCGTAGAGGCGCACCTCGATCGAATGACCGCGCATCGCGGGCGGTTCGGCGGGCAGCGCGCCGCCCACGGCGACGTCCAGTTGCAGCCGGACCAGGTCCAGGCCGGTGGTGCACTCGGTGACCGGATGCTCCACTTGCAGGCGGGTGTTCATCTCCAGGAAGAAGAACTCGCCTCGCTCGTCGGCCAGGAACTCGACGGTGCCCGCGCCGGTGTAGCCGATCGCCCCCGCGGCCAGGCGCGCCGCCTCGAACAGCCGATCCCGCATACCGTCGGTGCGTTCCACCAGCGGCGAGGGCGCCTCTTCGATCACCTTCTGGTGGCGGCGCTGGATGGAGCACTCACGCTCGCCCACCGCCCAGATGGTGCCGTGCGTGTCGGCCATCACCTGGACCTCGATGTGCCTGCCGGTCTCCAGGTAGCGCTCGCAGAAGACCGTCGGATCGCCGAAGGCGGATTCCGCTTCGCGCCGCGCGGCCTCGATCTGCGGAGTCAGGTCGGCCAGCTCGCGCACCACACGCATACCGCGCCCGCCGCCGCCCGCGGACGCTTTGATCAGCACCGGCAGGTGGGCCTCGGTGACCTCCGCCGGGTCGAGCTCGGCGAGCACCGGCACTCCGGCGGCGTCCATCATCTTCTTCGAGGCGACCTTCGAGCCCATCTGCTCGATCGCCTCGACGGGCGGGCCGATCCAGGTCAGCCCCGCGTCGAGCACGGCCTTGGCGAATTCGGCGTTCTCGGAAAGGAAGCCGTAGCCGGGGTGGATGGCGTCGGCGCCCGCGGCCAGTGCGGCCTCGATGATCAGCTCACCGCGCAGATAGGTCTCCGCGGGAGTATTACCGGGCAGGCGCACCGCGGCGTCCGCCTCGGTGACGTGCGGCGCGGCGGCATCCGCGTCGGAGTACACCGCGACGCTGCCCAGACCCATCCGGCGGCAGGTGGCGAAGACGCGCCGGGCGATCTCGCCCCGATTCGCCACCAGGACAGTGGTGATCTGCCCACCTGTCACCCGCGCCCCACTCGTCGAATCGCCCTGCGATGCGGTCATATCCGGCCTCACATTCGGAAGACGCCGAAGCCGTCGGCGCCTTTGATCGGGGCATTGTGAATGGCCGAGAGGGACATCCCCAACACGGTGCGGGTGTCGCGCGGGTCGATGACGCCGTCGTCGTAGAGCCGCCCGGACATGAACATCGCCAGCGATTCGGCCTCGATCTGCGCCTCCACCATGGCGCGCATCCCGGCGTCGGCCTCCTCGTCGAACGGCAGGCCCTTCGCCTCGGCGGCGGCCCGGCCGACGATCGAGATGACGCCCGCCAGCTGCGCGCCGCCCATCACGGCGGATTTCGCGCTGGGCCAGGCGAAGACGAAACGCGGGTCGTAGGCCCGGCCGCACATGCCGTAGTGGCCCGCCCCGTAGGAGGAGCCCATCAGCACCGAGATGTGCGGCACCTTCGAATTGGAGACCGCGTTGATCATCATCGCGCCGTGCTTGATGATGCCCTTCTGTTCATACTCCTTGCCCACCATGTAGCCGGTGGTGTTGTGCAGGAACAGCAGTGGCGTGTTCGTCTTGTTGGCCAGCTGGATGAACTGGGTGGCCTTCTGCGATTCCTCGGAGAACAGCACGCCGCGCGCGTTGGCCAGGATGCCCACCGGATAGCCGTGCAGTTCGGCCCATCCGGTGACCAGGCTGCTGCCGTAGAGCGGCTTGAACTCGTCGAAGTCCGAGCCGTCCACGATGCGGGCGATCACCTCGCGCGGGTCGAACGGGATCTTCAGGTCCGAGGGCACGATGCCGAGCAGATCCTCCGGATCGTGCAGCGGCTCGATCACCTCGGCGCGCGGAGCCGGGCCCTGCTTGCGCCAGTTCAGCCGCCTGACGATGGAGCGGCCGATGCGGATCGCGTCCTGCTCGTCGAGCGCGTAGTAGTCCGCGAGGCCGGAGACGCGCGCGTGCATGTCGGCGCCGCCGAGCGATTCGTCGTCGGACTCCTCGCCGGTGGCCATCTTGACCAGCGGCGGGCCGCCGAGGAACACCTTGGAGCGCTCCTTGATCATCACCACGTGATCGGACATGCCGGGAATGTAGGCGCCGCCCGCGGTGGAGTTACCGAACACCAGCGCGATGGTCGGGATGCCCGCCGCCGACGCCTGAGTGAGGTCGCGGAACATCCGGCCGCCGGGGACGAACACCTCCTTCTGCGTGGGCAGGTCAGCGCCGCCGGATTCCACCAGCGAGATCACCGGCAACCGGTTCTCCCGCACGATGTCGTTGATGCGCAACGTCTTGCGCAGCGTCCACGGGTTCGAGGTGCCGCCGCGCACGGTCGGGTCGGGCGCGACGATCATGCACTCGACGCCCTCCACGATGCCGATCCCGGCGATGGTGCTGCCGCCGACATGGAATTCGCTGCCCCAGCCCGCCAGCGGGCACAACTCCAGGAACGGCGAGTCCTCATCGACGAGCAGTTCGATGCGCTCGCGCGCGGTCAGCTTGCCGCGCTTGCGATGCCGGGCCAGCTTGTCCGGCCCGCCGCCCGCGATCGCCTTGGCGAACTCGGCCTCCACCTCGGCCAGCTTCGCCGTCATCGCGTCGGCCGCGGCTTCGTACTCGGGCGCCGCCGTGTCCAAGGTGCTGCGCAGGATGGTCATGACTGGTACCCCAATCGCTTCGCCGCCAGTCCGGTGAGAATCTCGGTCGTGCCACCGCCGATGCCGAGGATGCGCATATCCCGGTATTGGCGTTCGATCTCGGATTCGCGCATGTAGCCGAGGCCGCCGAACAGCTGGACGGCCTGGTTGGCCACCCACTCACCCGCTTCGACGGCGGTGTTCTTCGCGAAGCACACCTCGGCGATCAGGTCGGTCTCGCCTTCGGCGCTGCGCTGCACCACGTCACGGGTGTAGACCCGGGCGACGTCGATGCGCCGCGCCATCTCGGTGACCGTGTTCTGCACCGCCTGCCTGCTGATCAGCGGACGGCCGAAGGTCTCCCGGTTGCGCACCCACTCCAGGGTCAGATCCAGGCAGCGCTGCGCGCTGGAATACGCCTGCACGGCGAGGCCGACGCGCTCGCTGACGAACGCGCCCGCGATCTGATAGAAGCCGGAGTTCTCCGTGCCGACCAGGTTCTCCACCGGCACCCGGACGTCGACGTAGGACAATTCGGCGGTGTCGGAGGCCAGCCAACCCATCTTGTCCAGCTTGCGACTGACCGTGAAGCCCGGGGTGTCCTTGTCGACGATGAGCAACGAGATGCCGCCCGAGCCCGGCCCGCCGGTGCGCACCGCGGTGACCACGAAGTCGGCGCGGACGCCGGAGGTGATGTAGGTCTTGGCCCCGTTGACGATGTAGTGGTCGCCGTCGCGGCGCGCGGTGGTGCCGAGGTGCCCGACGTCGGAGCCGCCGCCGGGTTCGGTGATCGCGAGCGAGCCGATCTTCTCGCCGGCGAGCGTCGGCTGCACCCAGCGCTCGATCTGCTCGGCGTTGCCCGAGGCGATGATGTGCGGAACGGAGATGCCGCAGGTGAACAGCGAGGCGAACAGCCCGCCGGACGCACCGGCCTGGTGCATCTCCTCGCAGACGATCATCGCGTCCACGCCGTCGCCGCCGGAACCGCCGGCGGATTCCGGGAACTGCACACCGAGCAGGCCGAGCGCGCCCGCCTTCTTGTGCAGCTCGCGCGGGATGTCCCCGGCGCGCTCCCAGCCGTCCAGGTACGGCAGGATCTCGCGTTCTACGAAACCACGGACGGTGGCTCGCAATTCGCGTCGTTCCGGCGTTTCCCAGAGTTTCGTCATGACAGCAGCTCCACTGGAATGTCGAGGTGACGAGACCGCAGCCATTCGCCGAGTCCCTTGGCTTGCGGGTCGAAGCGGGCCTGATAGGCCACGCCTCGACCGAGCAGGCCTTCGATGATGAAGTTCAGCGCCCTCAGGTTGGGCAGCACGTGGCGGGTGACCGTCAGCGCAGCCGCTTCCGGCAGTAGTTCTTTGACGCGCGCCACGGTGAGGGTGTGCACCAGCCAGCGCCATTGCTCGTCGGTGCGGACCCACACGCCGATATTCGCGTCACCGCCTTTGTCGCCGCTGCGGGCCAGCGCGACCGTCCCCAGCGGCAGGCGGCGGGTTTCCCCGGTAGGCAGTGGCTCCGGAGCGGGCGGCTCGGAGACCTCGGCGAGTTCGGCCGTGTCCGTGGACGGCGGTACGCCGACGCGGCTGCCGTCGGGCAGTACCGCGGTGTGCGGAACCTCCGCGGCATCGACGAATCCGGGCGTGAACACGCCGTAGGGAGATCCGTTGCCGGGCAGGGTCGTGAAGCTGCATCCCGGATAGCTCGCCAGCGCCAGTTCCACCGCGACGTTGGAGAACGCGCGCCCGACCTTGTTCGGGTCCTGGTCGCGGACCACGCAGCGCAGCAACGCGCTGGCCTGCTCCTCGGTCTCCGCGTCCGGCCGGTCCAAGCGGGCCAGGGTCCAGGTCAGCTCGGCGGGGCGGGTCGGCAGCCAGGATTCCAGCTGGCGTCGCGCCAGTCGGGCTTTCGCCTCGATGTCCAGACCGGTGAGCACGAACTCCATCTCGTTGCGGAAGCCGCCGAGAGTGTTCAGCGAGACCTTGAGCCGGGGCGGCGGGGCCTCGCCGGTGACGCCGCTGATCCGCACCCGGTCCGGGCCGTCCTGGTCGAGCCGGATGGTGTCCAGGCGAGAGGTCACGTCGGGTCCGGCGTAGCGGGGGCCCTGGATCTCGTACATCAACTGGGCCTCGACGGTGTCTACCGTGACCGCCCCGCCGGTGCCCGCGTGCTTGGTGATGACGCTGCTGCCGTCGGCGCGGATCTCCGCGATCGGGAAGCCCGGCCTGCCCAAATCGGCGAACTCGGTGAAGAAGGCGTAGTTGCCGCCGGTGGCCTGGGTGCCGCACTCGATCACGTGCCCCGCCACTACCGCGCCGGCCAGCCGGTCGTAATCCGTTCGGCCCCAGCCGAAGTGCGCGGCGGCCGGGCCGACGATCACCGACGCGTCGGTCACCCGGCCGGTGACCACGATGTCCGCGCCCGCGTTCAGGCATTCGACGATGCCCCAGGCCCCGAGGTAGGCGTTGGCGGTCAGCGGCGCGCCGAATCCGAGTTCCGCGGCGCGCGCGAGGAGGTCGTCGCCCTCCACGTGCGCGATCTTCGCGTCCAGTCCGAGATCGGCGGCCACCTTGCGCAGTTTCGCCGCCAGCCCGGCCGGGTTGAGGCCGCCCGCGTTGGTCACGATGCGCACGTTGCGTTCCAGCGCGAGCCCGAGGCAGTCCTCGATCTGCTTGACGAAGGTCTTGGCGTAGCCGAGGTCCGGGTCCTTCATACGATCCCGGCCGAGGATCAGCATGGTCAGCTCGGCGAGATAGTCGCCGGTGAGCACGTCGAGCCGGCCCCCGTCCAGCATCTCGCGCATGGCACCGAGCCGATCACCGTAGAAGCCGGAGCAGTTGCCGATCCGCAGTACGTCCGGGTCGGCGGCCAGCATACTCATCAGCGGGAATGCCTCCTGTACGGCGAACCGTCAGGATGGGCCGCATGCCGCACCCGTGAAGTCCGCGTCCGCGACCAGCATCACACCCCGGCAAGAAAAAAGCAAGCATGCGTGCTTGTTAATTGCGCATCGAACGACTCGCGCACCCCCACGGCGGTGGCCGAGCAGACTGGAGCAAGATGGGCACGGTGTCCAGCGACGTCACCGTGATCATTCTGTTCGCCCTGGCGGGGTTCCTGCTCGGCGGCGCCTACACCACCTGGAAGACGGCCCGGCCACTAGCGATCGCGCTGGCCGTATGCGCCGTTCTCGCGGCGGGTGGCGCGCTGGCCTGGTGGCTCGGTTAGCTCTTCGACAACCGGAAGATTCGCAGGTCATCGGGGACGCCGCTGAGTGGCGCCGCGAACAGGCTGCGGCGATACTGCTTGACCGCCAAACCCAATTCGGCCAGCGTCTCCGGTGGTAACTCCAGCAGCGTGGCCTCCGACAGCATGGTGTTGCCGTTGCCACCGGCCTCCATGACGCGGGCGGCGATCGTGACGTCCACCCCGAGCCAGTCGCCTCCGATCTCGCGAGGGGAACCGGTGTGCAGACCGATTCGCATGCGCGGGGTGTAGCCGCGCACCTGCACGTCGGCCAGGTTGCGCTTGGCGGTCACGGCGGCGCGCACCGCCCGGTCGGCCGAAGGGAACACCGCCATCACGCCGTCGCCCATGCGCTTGACCACCTGCCCGCCGCGTTCGGCGATCGGCGGCTCGATGGCCTTGGCCACCTTGCGCAGCAGTTCCAGGGTGGCCTCGTCGCCTGCCGACAGCGACCAGCGCGAGAAGGCCACCAGATCGGTGAACATCACAGTTATTTCCTGGCCACCTTTGCCGCGTCCCATCCGCTCCAGGGCGGCCTGCCAGACCTGCAAGGCCCCGAAACCGATCTCGCGCGCCGCGCTGGGGGCGTCGCCGACCAGCTTGTCCGCCGCGCGCGCGACCGCTCGCGCGCCGCCGGGTCCGGAAACCGACAGCGGATCGCCGAAAGCCGGGTCCCCCGGCAGCTGCTGCCGCGCCTTGCGCAGCACGCCGATCAGATCAGACCGCTGATTCGCCGCGTTCACCAGCGCGGACAGCTGGCCGCGACGGAATCTACCGGAACGGCGGGAAGGATCGATACCATCGGACGGCTCCAACGGAATGACCACCTCGGGCGGCACGCCTCCATCGGCCTCCGGCCCCGGCCCCGACTCGGCGCCGCCGGAAGGTGTTTCATTCACGCCCCGAGGGTATCTCAGCCGATCTGACGTCGGCAGGTTACCGATCATCGCCATCTCTCACCTCCGCGACGAACACAGCGAGCACGTCGTCGGGCTCCGCGTTGGATAACGAGCTGGTTGCTGAACCGAGGCTACTCGGGCGAGAAGGGGTCTCGGAAGCGGCAAGCGGCAGAGTTTCCGCGATGTTCACACGCATGATCGGCCCGGTGCGAGCATTCGCACCGGGCCGATCGACGCACCGCCCGCCGGGCAGTGGCGGGCGGTGGACGGAGCGCCGGACCTCCCGACAAGGTCGACGCCCCGCCAACCCGAGTGGCGAGGGAGGGCGACTCGGGTAGTCAAGCGGCCTCGCCCGCGCGCATCAAGCGTCGCGCTGGTTCACCACGACCAAGGCCGCGCCGAAGACGATCGCGACGAAGACCGTGAAGTACAACAGGCTGCCCCACGGCCCCCAGTGCCAGTTGGCCGTGGAAGCGGCGGCGCTGAAGAAGTGGTTCGCGTTCGCGAACGGCAGGAACGGGGTGACATTGCGGCCGAAGCTGCCGAACGCTCCGAGCAGCCCCTCGATGAGCAGCGGCCACAGCACGATCAGCGAGATCGCGGCGGCGGACTGCCGTACCAGCACGCCGACGCCGATCGCGAGCAGCACGCACAGGAACGCGTAGATCGGGATGCCGTAGACCTCGCGCCAATCCTCCGGGCTGGACAGTGTGAGGGCCGCGCCCGCGTCCGGGCCGCTCAGGGCCTTGGCCACCAGGTAGGAGAGGAACACCAGGACGAGGGTCAGCACCGCGCCGTACCCGCCGACCAACCCGGCCTTGGTCGCGACGACCTTGGCCCGATGCGGCGTCGCCTGGAACGTCGTCCGGATGATGCCGAAGCGATATTCGCTGGTCACGGTCAGCGTCGCCATGATCATCAGCACCATCACGCCGAAGCCGCTGATCCCGGCCACCGCGGTGGAGACGGTCAGGTCGATCGCGCCCTCCTTGCCGTAGGACGCGCGCGCCACCGAGGCGAGCAGCGCGGCCATACCGAGGGCGAGGGCGACGACGATCGCCGAGCACCACCAGGGCGACCTGGTGGAGGTGAGCTTGATTCGTTCCGCTGCCAGCACGCCCATCAGAGCGCACCTCCCATCGCTGTGTAGGGGCCGCCGTCCGCGGGGCCCTGCGTGGTTGCGCGAGCTGCCGCCTCCGGGCCCGTCGCTCCCGTCGGGTCGAAGCCTTCGCCGTGGTACTGCACGGCGCCGCCGGTCATCCGCATGAACGCCTCTTCCAGCGACGCGCGCTGCGGGGCCAGTTCGAACAGCGTGATGTCGTTCTCGCCGGCCAGCTTGCCGACCGCGTCACTGGTCACGCTCGCCACCATGAGCGCGGGGCCGTCGGCGCCCGCGCCGTCCTCGCGAACGGTCATGCCGTTCGAGGTGAGCACGCTGCGCAACTGATCGAGCTGCGGGCTGCGCACCCGCACCGACTGCTCCGAGGCGCGTTCGATGAACTCCTGGGTGGTCGAGTCCGAGATGAGCTTGCCGCGCCCGATGACCACCAGGTGCTCGGCGGTCTGCGCCATCTCCGACAGCAGATGGCTGGAGACCAGCACCGTGCGGCCCTCGGCGGCCAGCCGCTGCATGAACCGGCGGATCCACAGGATGCCCTCCGGGTCGAGGCCGTTCACCGGCTCGTCGAACAGCAGCACCTCCGGGTCGCCGAGCAGCGCGCCGGCCAGGCCGAGCCGCTGCGACATGCCCAGCGAGAAGCCCCCCGCGGTCTTGCCCGCCACCTCCGAAAGGCCGACCAGCCGCAGCACCTCCTCCACCCGGGACTTGGCGATGTCGTTGGATGCGGCCATCCACTCCAGATGGGCGCGCGCCGACCGGTTCGGGTGCACCCACTTGGCATCCAGCAGCGCGCCGACAGAGCGCAGCGGATGGTCCAGTTCGTGGTACGGCTTGCCCTTGATCAGCGCGGTGCCCGCGGTGGGCCTGTCCAATCCGAGGATCATCCGCATGGTGGTCGACTTGCCCGCACCGTTGGGTCCGAGGAACCCCGTCACTTGCCCGGGTCGAACGGTGAAGGACAGATCCTGCACCGCTACGGTCTGCCCGTAGTGCTTGGTCAGGCCTCTCAGTTCGATCATGCGCCCAGCATTCCGTAAATCGCGGCCGCGCGCGTCGGTAAATAGTGCCGAGTTGGATCATCCTCGAGGATGAGGGAGAGGCGTCCGGGTGGGTGCAAACCCTCGCCGCGACGTTCTCCGGCGAGGGTGCAGCTATGGCTACAGCGACGTTCCGAGCCAGGACGCGAATCCCACCAGGCCCTCGCTCTGTCGCCGCTGAGCCGCCGCGATGCCGCGAACGGTCTCCCGCACCCCCGGATGCAAGCGGGTCTGCTGTGGTGCCGCTGCCCGCGCCTTGTTCAACGCGATCAGGGCCTTGTCCGGCTTACCGGACATCAACCACGCACGGGCGTTGTCTTGCCAGTGATGCCCGATCCGGGTCGGGGGCGCCCCGGCTGAATAGGTGAGTCCGACGCCCTCGATCGCGGCTCGGTTCGGGTCTCCGGCTTCCATCTCGATCGCATGCGCGTGTATCTCGACATTCAGTGGCCCGAACGCGGTCATGTACAGATCGGTCTCTCCGGTGCGCTGGCCGATCTCACCGGCTGCGGCTATGTGGTCGGTAGCGGCTGGGTAGTTCAGTTTCCGGGCTTCGTTCACAGCGGCCGCTAAATGGGAGTAGCCACTCAGCACCAGCCCTGCACGGAAGTTGTCGGCCGCGGATAGGGCGGTATCGATGAGTTGGCCCGCCACTTCTGATTCCCCGTAATGGGTGAGGACTCGTGCGCGGGCCAGGATCGAGAACGCGCCCCAGTTCCCGTCATCGGCCAGCGGCGCGTAGCTGTCGGCCATGTCCAGCGCGGGCAGAGTAAGCAGCATGTGTCCAGTACGCCGGGCTGACCACTCGGCGAGCACGTACGCGGCCGTCAGCATCGTGTAGGCGCGTGCCTGCTCGTCGCCGGACAGTTCCCGCACGGCACCGTGCAATCGGCGGATGATGCCGGGCAATACCTCGATGGTCTGCCGCGTACGGTCACGGCGGTACAGCAGTTGCGCGGCAGACAAATCGGCCTCGAGCTGCGACAGCGGACCTGGTTCGACCGCGCGGGCGTACCGACCTTCGGTCAACAGCACCGACAGTTCGTTCACCGCGTCCGACAACGATTTTCCGTCGTCGTAGGGGGCTCCGGTCAATTGCTCCGGGGTGATTCGTAGAGCACGCGCTACCGCCGAGATGAAGCCGGGGGAAGCCGGTTCCCGTCCCTGCTCGACTGCCTTCAGCATGCTCAGGCTGTAGGCCGCACGGGATGCGAGCGCCCGTTGGCTGAGCCCCGCGATCTTGCGTTCGGATGCGATCCGCTGCCCCACGCTGTCGCTCATGTCCCGAGGGTAGATCGATCGCGGCCCGCTGTCCCCTCACTATCCCTCGGCGATCTTGCCGTCCGCGAATGTTTCTGGCTGGCCCCGACGCCGGGTGACCCCCGAATCCTCGGCGCCGGGTGCCAGCCAATCACACCACAATGCAAGGGAGTTCCGGAGTGACCGAACTCGCAGTCACCCTTACCGTCATGGCCGCTGTCGCCGGACTGCTGATCATCGTGTTCTGGGTGCTGCCGTGGCTACTCGAGCTTGGCGGCGACCCGGACGAGCGGGTGCCATTCCGTGAAGTCATGGACCGCATCGAGAGCGAGGACAAGCGGTGACCCCTCGGCGTTCATGGATCCAGGACTATTGCGAGGACGGCAATTCGCCCGCCGATGAGCAGCACGCGCAAGGCTTGCTGAAGCTCCATGCCACCTGCACCCCGCCGTGCCCGCGCAAGCTGTCCGCTCAGCGGTGGCTCCGTGAATGCGGCACGGGCAGTGAGCCGGACAACACAGCGAGCGACGGGTAACTCAGCCCAGCCGATTACGTCGTGACGACACCCACCGAAACTCCAGCGGCCCAGCAGTTCGGCGACGTGCAGGAGCGGCGCGACGTAACCGGGGATCGTGCTCGGATCACGCAGCACGCTCGATACCGGGATCCAGGTTCGTATCCTGGGCGGTCGGCCTTCCGAAAGGCTCGAGAGATCGTTGCGATGCGGCCTCGCGTGAACTCGACTGCCGAGATCAGGAGGCCGCGTGGGCGATGACGGCGGTGAGCGCGGCGGCCGCGTCGAGCAGGGCGTGGGAGCGAGCCGTGATGCTCGCATCCCTCGCCGCGAGGGCGGCTTCGACATCCCCGGATCGGTGGCCGCGCGGCAAGTCGGGCATCAAGGCCCGAAGGGTGTCGACGCGGTATCCGGCGCTGCGGAGTTGGTGGACGATCCGGGCATCGCGTACCTGAGCAGGTGAGTACCGCCGCGTCCCCTGTGTGGTGGCGCGGTCGGGAACCACGAGTCCCTCGGCGTCCCAATGCCGCAGTGTCGAGGGGCGTACGCCCAGCGCGGCGGCGAGTTCGGAGACGCTCATCGAATCCGATGCGCGAACGTCATCGATCGGCTCGGCCGAGATCGCCGCGGCCGCCCGTTTCGCCAGCTCGAGGTCCGTCCGCTCACGATAGAGCCGCGCGTGCGCCGCATCGAGAAGCGCGAGCGCTTCGGCGATCGGGCGGTCGTGCACAGTGCGGACGACCCGCTTGGCCTCCACCGGACCGACCCCCGCCGCCAGTGCCCGGTATGCCAGCGCGGACCGCACGTGCACCTCCCCATACCGGCGATAGCCCGCTGCCGAGCGCAGCGCCGGAGGCAACACCCCGTCCCGCTCGAGATTGCGAATCTGCTGCACCGAGTAACCGGCGCGCCGCGCCACATCGACCGTGCGCATCCCCGAGTTGAGAGTTTCCACGCTATCGATCCTCGATATCCCGGCCCGAAGTCTCCACATGCACCTTAATGAAACGCTGGAGCACATGACCATCGACGACATCATCGACTTCGTCTCCGCCCTCGAGGGAGTGCTGATCCTTCGCCCCGGCCCCGGCGACGGCTCACCGGAGATCAGCTGGGGCGACACGTTCTTCTACTACTCACCCGACGGTGTCGTGCCGAAGGCGACTCAACCCTTCGCGACGATCGTCACGAAGAACTACCCCGGTGACGAGGAGTCCCGCCTGGACCGCCCGAACACCTTCCGCGTCAACATCGCCGCAGGCAAAGAAGCCTTCATCCGGTGGACCGGCCACACCCCTCGCGAACCCTCCCCGCACGATCCGAGCGCGACGGACACGGTGATCCCCCACCCCGTCTACGGCTCCGCCGGTTGGCTCGCGGTGGTGAACCCCGGCGCGCAGACCAACGAATCAGCCCGCGAACTCCTCCAAACGGCCTACCAATTCGCGCGCTCACGCTACGAACGACGTACAGCGCCAACCCCCGACTGACACCTACCGCGAGCGGCACGGGTAGACGGAACAGCGTGCGGTGCGGCACGAGAATGCCCCGGCGCCGTTCGAGCGGACGTGACCAGGCACATCGGAACTACTCGCCCTAGGCGGCGAAACCAATGTTCAGATGGACCTCCAGTGCGGCCGCGATGCGATCCAAGGTTTGCAGGGTCGGCACACTGTCACCGGCTTCGAACCGGCTGATCGCGTGCTGTTTCATCCCTGCACGACGCGCGAGCTCGGTCTGGGTCCACCCTCGCTGTTCGCGCGCTTCGCGAACCTTCTTGCCCAGCTCGTAGGCAAGTTGCGCGGCCCTGTAAGCCGCCTGGTACTCCGGTGTCGCGCGTACTTCCGCGCTCCGCCGATCGAACTCCTTCTGCGTAATACGCTTGGTCATGTTTCTACCCTCTGGGTGCTCTCTCGCAGCGCTGGCACGCTTTGAGAGGGTTCATTGTGATCTCTCCCAGCGTGGCCGCGCTGGGAGAGATCCTCTGTGGCGGTATGTTTTTGGTGGCCTGCCAGGGCCACGACAGGTGACTGTTCAGTTGAGATGAGCGCCCCGCACAGTGCGCCGACCTGTGCGGAGTACCTCGGTCGCGCTGCGTCTTGGTTCATGCAGCCCTCTCGCGATCGCCAGCGCGAGAGGCTTGTAGCGCACGGAAACTTACTGATTACCTTCCCTCACAATGTGAACACGTTGTGATAGGTCCTGTCGTGTTCTGCCTCGCATACCTTCTTCGCTACCTTTGCCCGCTCGACCTCGCGGACTTCTCGTCGCTGAGTCTTGGTGAACATCGTGAGCATGATCACCAGCGGACCGCCCGGAAACCAGTAGGTGATCC
The DNA here is from genome assembly GCF_042802775.1 of Nocardia sp. NPDC057455. Taxonomy (NCBI): domain Bacteria; kingdom Bacillati; phylum Actinomycetota; class Actinomycetes; order Mycobacteriales; family Nocardiaceae; genus Nocardia; species Nocardia sp. NPDC057455. Next base: position 37,312 of record NZ_JBHVDM010000028.1, read on the forward strand.
GAACAGCCTGCCCGTCGGAGATAGTGAACCGAAGCTCCAGAACGCCATCGCCCAAGGGCTTGCTGTAGGGCTCCCGCAAGCCGGGACCCTCCTCCGCTAGTAGCGACGCCGCGAAATCAGCACGGGCGCGGTCGGCGGGTTTCAAGCGGTGCAAGAACCCCACCACCTCCGGTTCAGCGATGATCTCGAACAACCACACCGCCGCAACATATCACACATAAGTGATACTTGCTGGTAGATCACCTAAAAGACGATATCTCCGCCAAGCTTCCCGGCCAACGACCGGCCGGATACCCTCCTCGCTCCATGGAATGCGGAGTATGGACCATCTCGTCGCCGACGTTCCAGTCCCTTCGCCGTCTCTTGTGAATTCACGAAAGACGCCCGCGGCGCCCGCCTGGGACGCGCTCTTGCCCCGTTGACATGGAGCACGCTCCAACACCTAGCGTCGAGACGACAGATTCGAACGCAGGAGGTAGCAGCATGATCGACGTTTCCACTCGGCAGCTCGGCGAACTCACGGTCTCCGCGCAGGGTTTGGGGTGCATGGGCATGAGTCACGCTTACGGCGCCGCGGACGACGCGCAGTCGATCGCGACGCTGCACCACGCCCTCGACCTCGGCGTGACCTTGTTGGACACCGCCGATTTCTACGGCGCGGGGCACAACGAGGAATTGATCGGGCGGGCCATCGCGGAGCGCCGTGACGAGGTGGTGCTGGCCACGAAGTTCGGTTTCGCCAATCGCTTGGGCGAGCCCACCCACATCCGCGGCGACGCCGCCTACGTGCGACAGGCGTGCGAGGCGTCGCTGCGCAGGCTCGGGGTCGACCACATCGACCTCTACTACCTGCACCGGGTGGACCCGAAGGTGCCGATCGAGGAGACGGTCGGAGCGATGGCCGAGCTGGTACAGGCGGGGAAGGTGCGCCACCTCGGGCTGTCGGAGGCCGGCGCGCAGACCATCCGGCGCGCGCACGCCGTGCATCCGATCGCCGCGTTGCAGAGCGAGTGGTCGCTGTGGACCCGCGATCTGGAAGCGGAGATCGCGCCGGTCTGCCGGGAACTCGGCATCGGCCTTGTCCCGTTCTCCCCGCTCGGGCGCGGCTTCCTGACCGGCCGGTACAACTCCGTCGAGGGTCTGGCGGAGAGCGACGTGCGGCGCAGCCAGCCGCGTTTCGCCGAGGGCAACCTCGAACGGAACCTCGCGATAGTCGCGAAGCTGACCGAGCTGGCCGCGGCGAAGGGGGTCACGGCGGGCCAGCTCGCGCTGGCCTGGGTGCAGCACCGCGGCGAGGACGTCGTGCCGATCCCCGGCACGCGGCGGCAGCGCTATCTGGAGGAGAACCTTGCGGCCCTGGCCATCGAGCTGTCCCCCGAGGATCTCGCCGCCATCGAGGCCGCCGCGCCGCCCGAGCAGATCGCGGGTACGCGCTACGACGCGACGAACCTCACCTTCGTCAACGGCTGAGGTCGCGACAACGGCCGGCTGCCGGGACCGGCGTCACCCACGGCCGCGTCCCGGACCGGCCTCGCCTATCGAGTGGCGTCCCGGCGGTGTCATGGGAGCCCGGTTGGAAACAAGCGGGGTGGCATTCGGGACCTACGCAGGGGAGACAAACGGGTGTCGCGTTCCGGACCGGTTCACGACCTCGGGGAACTGACCGGAAAAGCCGGAAGCGAGCGTTCCCGTCACAGTGCGGGTGACGACGCCTGAGCCCAGAACCGCTTCGGGATGCGCCCGGCCAGCCGGGCCGCGTATCCGGCCCGGACGGCGTCCGCCATCGCGGCGGCCATCAGTTCGGGGCGGCGGGCCCTGGTCACGGCCGTGGCGAGCAACACCGCCGAGCATCCGAGTTCCATGGCGAGCGCGGCGTCGCTCGCGGTGCCGATGCCCGCGTCCAGGATGACCGGAACTCTCGCGTCGGCGACGATCATCTCGATGTTGTGCGGGTTGCCGATGCCCAGGCCGGTGCCGATGGGTGCGCCGAGCGGCATCACCGCCGCGCAGCCCGCCTCCTCCAGGCGGCGGGCCAGCACCGGGTCGTCGTTGGTGTAGGGCAGCACGACGAACCCGTCGTCGACGAGTTGTTCTGCGGCGGTGAGCAATTCGATCGGGTCGGGCAGCAGGGTGCGCTCGTCGGCGACCACCTCGAGCTTCACCCAGTCGGTGTCCAGCGCCTCGCGCGCCAGCCGCGCGGTAAGCACCGCTTCGGCTGCGGTGCGACAGCCCGCCGTGTTCGGCAACGGCGCGATATCCAGTCGTTTCAGCAGGTCGAGCACGCCGGTGCCGCCTGCCGCGTCGATGCGCCGCATGGCCACGGTGGTCAACTCGGTGCCGGAGGCGATCAGCGCCTCTTCCAGGACGGCGAGGTTCTCCGCGCCGCCGGTACCCATGATCAGACGGGAACCGAACTCCCGGTCGGCGATCCGCAGCGGGGCGTCGGCCTGCCCGGATTCCGTCGTAGCCTCAGCCACCTTGGACCGCCGTCAGCACCTCGATCTGCCAGCCGCGCCCGACCGGTTCGTCCCAGCGCGACTTGGGGAAGACCGCGCCGTCCACCGCCAGCGCGACGCCCCGGCACGGCAGGTCGAGGCGTTCCAGCAGCTCGCGCACGGTCAGCGGCTCGGCGAACTCGTGCTCGTCACCGTTCACCGTGACACCGATGGGGACGGATGACAGCGTCATCTGCTTCCTCCTACAGTCGTCGAAAAGCGTTGCGGGTCGGCAACTTCCGCTTCGGGCAGCACCGCCCCGTCGAGCAGGCCGGTCACCGCGTCCACGGTGAGCGGCACGGTCAGCATGCCGTTGCGGCCGTGCCCGGTGGCCACCACGATCCGGTCGGTGAGCCGGCCGATCAGCGGCAGGTTGTCCGGGCTGCCCGGCCGGGAACCGGCGCTCGCCTCGGCGAGTTCGTATTCGCCGATGCCGGGGAACACCGCCTCGGCGTCGGCGATCAGGTCGCGAACGCCCGCGACGGTGACCGCGGTGTCGAAACCCGCTTCGTACTGCGTGGCGCCGACGACGATGCCCTCGGCGCGCGGCACCAGGTACACCGCCCGCCCGTGCACCCGGGCCCGGATCACCCGGTTCGGTGCGGGGGCGACGCCGGGCCGATGCCGCAGGCGCAGGATCTCGCCCTTGACCGGACGGACCGGCAGTTCCGGCCACAACGCCGCCGACGCGGCTCCCGCGGCGAGCACGACTTGGTCGTGCGGAAGTTCCGTCAGCGATTCTACGGACTCGGCGCGCACCACGACGCCCGCCGCCTCGGCCGCCTGTCGCAGTGCGGCGACCAGCTTGCGGTTGTCGATCGCGGGTTCGGCGGGCGCGAGCAGCGCGGCGCGCACCGTTCGGGCCAGACCGGGCTCCCGCTCACGAACTCCGGCGCGGTCCAGCATGCTCAGCTCGTGCCCGCGGCTGCCGACCCAGTCGGCCACGGTGCGCAGGTCGGCGACGTCGGCCGCGTCCAGCGCGACGGTCATGGTCTCGTCCGCCACGAAGACCGACACGCCGGTCGCGGCTTCGAGCCGGGCGGCGAAGCCGGGCCAGCGGGCCAGCGACGCGGCGCCGAATTCGAGCACCCGGTCCTCGCCGGGCCAGCCTTCCGACAGCGGCGCGAGCATGCCACCGGCCACCCAGGAAGCCCCCGTCGCGACCGCCGGATCCAGCAGCGTGACCGACCAACCGGCCTCGGCGGCCCGCCAGGCCACGGCGAGTCCGACAGCGCCGCCACCGACGACGGCCAGAGTCCGCATCCGATCCACCTGCCTCCTGTTTCGCATCCCCACGGTAGCGCGGCTACGGTCGAAGGCGTGCAACCCTCCCACCCGAATCGACCCGCCTCGCCGCGGGAGCGTCTGGCGAACGCGCGGCTGTATCTCTGCACCGACGCACGCCGGGAGAAGGGCGATCTGGCGAAGTTCGCCGAGGCCGCGTTCGCAGGCGGAGTCGACATCATCCAGCTCAGAGACAAGGGATCACCGGGCGAAGCGAAGTTCGGTCCGCTCGAGGCCAGGGCCGAACTCGGCGCGCTGGCCGAACTGAAATCCGCCGCGCGCAGGCACGGCGGGCTGGTCGCGGTGAACGATCGCGCCGATATCGCCCTGGCCGCGAGCGCCGACGTGCTGCACCTCGGGCAAGGCGACCTCCCGCCCTGGTACGCGCGCCGGATCCTCGGGCCCGACGTGGTGATCGGACGATCCACACACAATCGCGCGCAGGCCGGGCTCGCCGCGATCGACGAGCACATCGATTACTTCTGCACCGGCCCGATCTGGGCGACCCCGACCAAACCCGGCAGGCAGGCGGCGGGCCCGGAACTGATCCGCTCCACCGCGGAGGCCCATCCCACCCGGCCTTGGTTCGCGATCGGCGGGATCAACGCCGAGAACCTCGCGCACGTGCTGGAAGCCGGAGCGAAACGGGTCGTGGTGGTGCGTGCGATCACCGAGGCGCGTGATCCGGAAGCCGCGGCGCGCGAGCTGAAGACGGCGCTGCTGGCGAACGCGTGAGCGACGCGGTCAAGAAAGCACCTGCCCGCGGGTGAACGAAAGCGCGGTCTCCACCGCCGTGCTTCCGGTCGAGGCAGGCTCGGTGACCTGCGCGCCCGGCTCGTCGACGATCCTGGCGTAATCGCCGGGCCCGGCCGGATCCGAATGCAGCCAGACGAAACCGAGGTCGGCGAGGTCGAGCGTGCGCGGCAGCGCGGCGGCGACGGCTCCGTCGTCGGCGATCTCGGCGAGCAGCACCCGCGCGGGCGCGGCGCGCAGGGTGGGCCAGGACGCGGCGAAACCCGGATGCAGCGGACGGGCGTCGACCTCGTTCTCGGGAACCCAGGCCAACTCGGTGCTCTCGCGATTCCCGGTGGTCGGGAGCGTCATCACGGCGTCGGCGACGACCGTCGTGTAGGTCCAGCCGCTCAGGGCGGACGCCGTCACCCGCTCGCCGCGCACCCGGACGTCGGCGGGGTCGATGCCCGTCTCCTCCCAAGCCTCGCGGACCGCCGCGTGGACGGGCGTCTCATGGCTGTCGCGGGCTCCGCCGGGCAACGCCCAGGTCCCGCCTTGATGACTCCACGGAGCGCGGTGTTGCAGCAGCACCGCCGAACCGCCCTCGGCCAGTGGAGCGCGCAGGAGAAGTCCGGCGGCGCCGAAGCGACCCCAGTGCCGCAGTCCGTCCGGACCCCGCGACCAACCGTCACCGTCACCACGCATCTCGTACCATCCTCGTCCAGCCACGGCGGCGCCCACCACCGTTTCCTCCCAACCGAGGGTGTTTCACACACCGCGGCTCCCGTACGACCACAATAAACTCCGCACCAACACGCACGGGTCGATCGGATCTTCGGTCCAACCGTCGAGAAATCCGCGTACGCGGATCAAACTGGGGAGGTGGACATGGCTAGCTCCGAGCCGACGACGGCCGAACTCCGGCCATCGTCCGTGCCCGAGCCCGCCGGTCGGGACGATCCGGGCGGGCTGAGCGTCGCGGTGGTGCGCGAACGTCTCGACCTGTCCAACCTGCGCTCGTTCGCCAATTCCTCACCCGGACGGCTGATCGCGCTCGGTCTGCTGCTGATCGGATTGTGCCTGGCCGCGGGCTCGATGACCGCCGCGACGGTCGGTGACCGGCAGCAGAGCCTGGATGTGCTGCTCTACGACACCGAACCGGACGCCGACTCCGCGCATCGGCTCTACACCTCGCTGTCGATCGCCGACGCCGCCGCCAGCACCGCCTTCATCGCGGGCGGGCTGGAGCCGCAGGCGGTGCGGGATCGCTACACGCAGGCGCTGGGCGAAGCGGCCGCGGAATTGGTGACCCAATCCGACCGTGCCGTCGGACCCGGAGCGGCGATCGATCCGGATGCCCGGCTGCGCACCGGCATAGTCACCGGCCTGCCGGTGTACTCAGGTCTGGTGGAAACCGCACGGACGAACAATCGCAGCGGATATCCGGTCGGCGCCGCGTATCTGAGTGAAGCGTCCAACCAGATGCAGACGACGCTGCTACCGATGGCCGAGGAACTGCACAATCATCGCTCGGCGGCGGTCACCGACGCGCAGCGCAACCACGTGCGCCCGCCGTGGGCCGCGATCGGGCTGCTGATCCTCGCCCTCGGCGTGCTGGTCTGGGTGCAGCGGGATCTGGCGCGACGCTGGCGGCGGGTGCTCAATCCAGGCCTGCTGCTCGCGTCGGTGGCCATGCTGATCCTGCTGGCGTGGACGGTGATCGCCGGCTCGGTGTCGGCGGCGTCGATGATCAGCGCCCGCGACGACGGCGCGGTGCCCTCCTCTCGTTTGACCGAGAGCCGGATTCTGGCGCAGCAGGCGCGCGCCGCGGAGACATTGAAACTGGTGCGCCGGGACGCGACCGGCGACTACGACCGCACCTATGACGCGGACATCGAACGGCTGGCCGATCTGATCGGCAACTACCCCGGTTCCGCGCCCGCGGCGGACGAGGTGCGCAACGCCGTTCCGGCGCTGGCGCGCTGGCGGGTGGCGCATCAGCGCATGAACGACGCGCTGGCCAAGGGCGATTTCAACAGCGCGGCCGTGGTGGCGACCGGTCCCGGCTCGGCCGACGCCACCGTGCAGGTGGAGGCGCTGGACCGTTCGCTCGAGCAAGGTATCGCCGCGACCAGGGATACGCTGCGTGACGAGATCTCCCAGGCGGCACGCGTCCTGGACTTTCTGGGAGCGGGAGCGATGGTGCTCGGCATCCTGGCGGCAGGCTATGTCGGACTGGGCATATGGCCCCGGCTTCGGGAGTACCGATGAGAACCGCCCGCGGCATTCTGGTGGCCGCCCTCCTCGTGGTGGCGCTGACGAGCGGCTGTGCGAGCGATTCCAGCGCGCCGGTGTCGACCAAGACGCCGCGGTACACCGATTCCCCGTTTCCCGCCAAAGCTGTTCCGGTGCTGCCCGATTCGCCGGTACCGCCGCCACCGGGCACACCGCGCTGCGGAGATCCGACCGCCAGCTTGCGCCCGACCGGCGCGGGAGCCGGCGCGCGCGGACCGGCGATCGATGCGATCCGGGCGCGGGGCCGGCTGCTCGTCGGCCTGGACACCGGCAGCAATCTGTTCAGCTACCGTGACCCGGTCTCCGGCGCCATCGTCGGCTTCGACGCCGACATCGCCAGGGAGGTGGCCCGCGACCTGCTCGGCAGCCCGGATCTGATCGAGTTCCGCAGCCTCGGTTCCGCCGAACGCGAGACCGCGTTGCAGAACCGCACCGTGGACCTGGTCGCCAAAACCATGACGATCACCTGTGAGCGGCGCGAGAAGGTCACGTTCTCCACCGTCTACCTGCACGCGAACCAGCGAGTGCTCGCGGTGAAGAACTCCGGGATCCGGAGTCTGGCCGATCTGGCGGGGCGGCGGGTGTGCATCGTCTCCGGCACCACGTCGCTGGAGCACATGCGCCGCGACCAGCCCGCCGCGACCATCCTCACCGTACCGAGCTGGGCCGATTGCCTGGTCGTCTTGCAACAGCGCCAGGTCGACGCGGTGAGCACCGACGACGCCGTCCTGGCCGGCCTGGCCGCGCAGGACCCGTACACCGAACTGGTCGGCGGCAGCATCAGCGAAGAGCCGTACGGTATCGGCATCACCAAAGGCAACGACGATCTCGTCCGGTTGGTCAACGGCACGCTGGAACGTATCCGGAACGACGGCACGTGGGTCGGGCTGTACCAGAAATACCTCACCGTCCTCGGCCCCGTTCCCGCCCCACCCGCCCCCACCTATCAGGACTGATCGGCCGATGAGCACGCGGCCCGCCCCCGAGCCCGACCCGGACGAAACCGCCCCGGGGCGGCCCGGCCCGGCCGAGGTGTTCGATGGCGGGTGCACCGGATCGACCGGGCGTCCGGGCGCGGCGGCGAAACCGCCGCGCGGAGACCACGCGGGCACACGGCATCTGGACGCCCATTCCACAGCGGCAGGCAGGCGAAGGGGCTCGACCGATCCGGAAGCGTCTGCCGCCGGGGAGGTTCAGCCCACGGCCCACACGCCGGTCGACCGAACGCCATCGGGCACAGCCGCATGGACACGCGACACTTCCGGACCGGAGAAGTCACCGGCGGACGAAACCCCGGGCACGGAGAAGGCGCGTGACCAGCCGGTGACCGGACACGACGAAACACGCCGCACCACATCCGAACCCACGTCGTCGCGCACTTCCGGACGCAGCGTCCGCACCGCGCGCACCCGTCCGGCGGTGCGGCGGCTCGGCGCGGGACTGGTGCCGATCCCGACGGTGACGCCCGCCGATCCCCGCGACGCCGTCCTCACCGACGCGGTGGTCTCCGAGGGCAGGCGATTCTGCTGGCGCTGCGGCAAACCGGTCGGCCGGGCGACGGCGAGCCGACCCGCGACCACCGCGGGCACCTGCGCGACCTGCGAGGCGCCCTTCGACTTCCGCCCCACGCTGCACGCGGGCGACATGGTCGCGGGCCAGTACGAGGTGCAGGGGTGTATCGCGCATGGCGGACTCGGCTGGATCTACCTGGCGATCGATCGCAATGTCAGCGACCGCTGGGTTGTGCTGAAGGGCCTGCTGCACGCCGGTGACGGCGAGGCGCAGGCAGTGGCCATGGCCGAACGTCAATTCCTGGCCGAGGTGGCGCACCCGAGCATCGTCAAGATCTACAACTTCGTCGAGCACGCCGGCGCCGACGGCATTCCGGTCGGCTACATCGTCATGGAGTACGTGGGCGGCCGGTCGCTGCGCGACATCCTCGACTCCTACGAACGCCCGAAGCGCATGCCGGCCGCCGAGGCCATCGCCTACCTACTGGAGATCCTGCCCGCGCTGGACTACCTGCACTCGACCGGCCTGACCTACAACGACCTCAAGCCCGACAACATCATGGTCACCGAAGACCAAGTCAAGCTGATCGACCTCGGCGCCGTCGCCACCATCGAGGCATACGGAAACCTCTATGGCACCAGAGGGTTCCAAGCGCCGGAGATCGCGCGGACCGGTCCGACCGTCGCTTCCGACATCTACACCGTGGGTCGCACGCTGGCCGTGCTGACTCTGCACATGCCCTCGGAGCACGGACGTTACCTCGACGGGCTGCCCGATCCCGCCGACGAAACGGTGCTCGCGCGCTACGAGTTCTTCCACCGTCTGCTGCTCTGCGCCACCGACCCGGACCCACGGCGGCGTTTCCCCTCCGCCCGCGCGATGTCCGCGCAGTTGTCGGGCGTGCTGCGGGAGGTCCTCGCGCTGGAGACCGACACCGAGCATCCGCAGCTGTCCACCGTCTTCACTCCGCCGCGAACCAGTTTCGGCACCGAGGAGCTGATCAGCCAGACCGACGCCTACACCGACGGCAGACCGCGCAGCAGCATGCTCGACGCCCGTGACGTGGTGGCGGGATTGCCGATCCCGCTGCTCGATCCGGCCGATCCGTCCGCGCCTCTACTCTCGGCCGCGGTGCATCCCGAACCGGACCACGCGCTGGAGGCGCTGCGGGACGCTCGCGACCGGGCCGAGGTCGATCCCGGCAACGCCCCGGAGACGCTCGATCTGGAGCTCAGCCTCGCCGAGGCACGCGTGCGGCTCGATCTGCGGGAGTCCGCCACTGTCCTGGACCTGCTCGCGCGGTTGCCCGAACGGGAGTGGCGGGTGAGCTGGTATCGCGGTATGGCCGAATTGCTCGATCGGGAGTACGAGCGCGCCTTCACGAATTTCGACGAGGTCCTCCGCGTGCTCCCCGGCGAGCTGGCTCCTCAGCTCGCGCTCGCCGCCACGGCCGAACTCATTCTCCAGCACTGGGATTCGCCGGATCCCGAACAATGGCGCGCCTATGCCGAGAAGGCTTACGAGACCGTCTGGCGCACCGACCGCACAGTGGTGAGCGCTGCCTTCGGGCTGGCCAGGCAGCTGGCCACGGACGGCCGGGTGGACGAGGCCGTGCGGGCGCTGGACGCGGTGCCCGCAGCCTCGCGGCATTTCACCACCGCGCGGATGACCGCCGTGCTGTTCATGCTCACGGCCGCGCCGGTAGCCGATCTCGACGAGGCCACCCTGCACATCTCGGCGTCGCGGGTGCTGGGCCTGCCCGCGGGCGAGAGTCGTGCGGTGCAGATGCGGGTGCTGGTGCTCGGCGCGGCCTTGGCATGGCTGCAAGCGGGCAACAGGCCCAAGCGTCCCGATGCCACGCTGTTCGGCGCGCCGTTCACCGAACGCGAACTCAGGGCAGGCACCGAGGCGGGGCTGCGCTCCCTGGCCCGTGGAGCGCCCGATCGCAAGCATCGCTACGCGCTCGTCGACCTGGCCAACGCGATCCGCGCGAAGACCTGGATCTAACCCAGCCGCCCGACCAGGTGCCGAGCGGCGCGGGCGATGGCCAGTTCCTCGTTGGTCGGCACCACGAGCACCGCGACCGGCGCGCCGGACGGGGAGATCAACCGCGCGGCACGGCTTTCCGCGGTGTTGGCCACCGGATCGACTTCGATGCCGAACCGGCTGAGCCCGGCCAAGGCATCGGCGCGCACCTGCGGGCTGTTCTCCCCGACGCCGGCGGTGAAGGTGATCGCGTCGACCCCGCCGAGTTCGATCAGATATGCCCCGAGGTAGCGCCGCAGCCGATGGATGTACACGTCGTAGGCCAGTTCCGCGGCCTCGTCGCCGCTCGCGATGCGCCGCCGCAGTTCACGGAAATCGTTCACGCCGGACAGGCCCTTGATTCCGGAATCCCGGTTGAGCAGGGTGTCGATCTGGTCGATGTCCAGGTGTGCCGAACGTGCCAGATGCGCGACGATGCCGGGATCGAGATCACCGGACCTGGTGCCCATCACCAGCCCTTCCAGCGGGGTGAGGCCCATGCTGGTGTCGACCGGTTGCCCGCCGCGGATGGCCGACGCCGACGCGCCGTTGCCGAGATGGAAGACGATCTGGTTCAGCTCGGCGGGGTCGCGCCCGAGCAGCTCGGCCGCACGGCCGGACACGTACTCGTGCGAGGTGCCGTGGAAGCCGTACTTCCGGATGCCGTGCGCGGCAGCCACCTCGGCGTCGATGGCGTAGGTCTTCGCGGCGGCAGGCAAGCCGTGGAAGAACGCCGTGTCGAACACCGCGACCTGCGGCACTTCCGGCAACAGCGCCCGCGCGCTCTCGATCCCGGCCACGTTGGCCGGATTGTGCAGCGGCGCCAGCGCGGCGAGTTCGGAGATCGAGGCCACCACGTCGTCGTCGATCAGGGTGGGCCGGTAGAACACCTCGCCGCCGTGCACCACCCGGTGCCCGACCGCACGCACGCCCTCGCGTACCAGGTCATGGCCCGTCGCGGCGAAGGTGTCGAAGACCAGCCGCAACCCGGCGGCGTGGTCGGCGATCGGCTCGCGGCGCTCGGTGGTGTCGCCGTCGGCGCGATGCTCGAGCCCGCCCTCGTCCTCGCCGATCCGCTCGACCATGCCGGAGGCCGCCACCACGCCCGAATCGGGATCCAGGAGTTGATATTTGATGGATGAGGAGCCGGAGTTGATCACCAGCACCATGCCCTCGGCCGTCTTGCTCATCGAACCTCCCGCATTCCGCGAGCCCGCCGCGCGCGCTCGGCAACCACGATCACGACGCGCTCGTCGCGCGCCGCGACGGTGCGCGCACGCATCAACTCTCCTGCGCCTGGATGGCGGTGATCGCCACGGTGTTGACGATGTCGGCCACCAGTGCGCCGCGCGACAGGTCGTTGACCGGCTTGCGCAGACCTTGCAACACCGGTCCGATCGCGATCGCACCCGCGCTGCGCTGCACCGCCTTATAGGTGTTGTTGCCGGTATTGAGGTCGGGAAACACGAATACCGTGGCGCGGCCCGCGACTTCCGAATCGGGCAGCTTGGCGTCGGCGACGGTCGGCTCGATCGCAGCGTCGTATTGGATCGGCCCCTCCACCGGCAGCTCCGGCGCGCGTTCTCGCGCCAGCTTGGTCGCCACGCGCACCTTGTCCACGTCGGCCCCGCTGCCCGATTCGCCGGTCGAATACGACAGCATCGCGACCCGGGGCTCGATGCCGAAGCGGTCGGCGGTCGCCGCGGACGAGATCGCGATATCGGCCAGTTGCCGCGCCGTCGGGTCCGGCACCACCGCGCAGTCGCCGTAGGCGAGCACCCGGTCGGCCAGGCACATGAGGAACACGCTGGAGACGGTGGAGACGCCTTCCACCGTCTTGATGATCTCCAGCGACGGCCGGATGGTGTGCGCCGTGGTGTGCGCCGCGCCGGAGACCATGCCGTCGGCGATCCCCTTGTACACCATCATGGTGCCGAAATACGAGATGTCGGCGACGGTTTCGCGGGCCCGCTCCACCGTCATGCCCTTGTGTTTGCGCAGTTCGGCGTATTCGGCGGCGAACTCGTCCAGGTAGCCGGAGGTGCGTGGATCGAGCACTTGCGCGGCGGAGATGTCCACCCCGAGTTCGGCCGCGCGGGCCCGCACGGTCGGCTCGTCGCCCAGGATGACCAGATCGGCGATCTTGCGCTGCAACACCCGTCCCGCCGCGCGCAGGATGCGGTCGTCGTCGCCTTCGGGCAGCACGATGCGCTTGCGATCGGCTCGTGCGCGCTCGATGAGCTGGTATTCGAACATCTGCGGCGTCACCACCGGACTCGGCGGAACATCGATGCGCCGCAACAACTCGGCGGCGTCCACGCGTTCCTCCATCAGCGCCAGCGCGGTATCGACCTTGCGCGGGTTGCCCGCGGACATCCGGCCGCGGGTGCGGTAGGCCGCGCCTGCCGTGTCGTAGGTGCCGAGTTCGGTGGTGAGGATCGGCAGCTTGGGCTTGAGTCCGGTCATCAGCCGCGCCACCGCGGGATGCGGCAGCAGGCCGCCGTTCATGATGATGCCCGACAGCGACGGAAAGCCCTCCGCCTCGTGCGCGTTCACGACGCTGAGCAGCACGTCCGACCGATCGCCCGGCGCGATCACCACCACGCCCTCGACCAGCCGTTCCAGGATGTGCTCCGCCGTCATGCCGCCGACCATGATCTTCAGCGCCTCACGGTGCAGCAATTCCGGATCGCCGCTGTACATTTCGCCGCCGATGGCGGCGCACAGCTCGGCCATGGTGGGCGCGATCAGCAGCGGGACTTCGGGCAGCGTCCAAGAGGGGACGCCGAAGCCGCGCAGCGCCGCGGCCACCTCGTCCAGCCGCTGCGGCTCGCAGCGATTGGCGATGACGGCGACCAGCTGCGCGTGCTCGTGGGCCAGTTCGGCCGCGCACAGGTCGGCCAGCTGCTTCACCTCGTCCGGGCTGCGGTCGGCGCCGCGGACCACCAGCAGTACCGGTGCGCCCAGATTGACCGCGATCCTGGCGTTGAAGCGCAGTTCGCTCGGGCTCGCCACGTCGGTGTAGTCGCTGCCGACCACAACCACCGCGTCGCACACCTTGGCGACCTCGTGGAAGCGGAGCACGATCTCGCTGATCGCCGCGTCCGGGTCGGCGTGCACCTGCTCGTAGGTGGTGCCGATCGCCTGCGCGTAGTCGATATCCGCTGTGCTGTGCTCGAGCAGCAGTTCGAGGATGTAGTCGGGCTCGGTGGTCGAGCGCGTGATCGGCCGGAATACGCCGACTCGCGCGGTCGTCGCGCACAGCATCTGCAGCACCCCGAGGGCCACCGTCGACTTACCGGTGTCGCCTTCGGGGGAGGCGATGTACACGGCGGATAGAGCGTTGTCGGCCATGCCCGAGAGCTTAGTGAACCGAGGGCAACCAGGCCGCCCCGCTATAGTCCGGGCATGGCTGAGCAATTTCCGGATCGGCAGTGGGGTTCGCGCACCAACCTATTCGCCCGCGCGGCAGGTAGATTCGCGGCCACCAAGCCCGGCTCCCGGCTGGTCCGCGCCCTGACCCCGCTGGATCGGGCGGTCCTGGAGCGCACCGACGCCAAGTACACCGTGCTCGGCCCGATCGGCGCGCCGGTCATCCTGCTCACCACGATCGGACGCAAGTCCGGGCAGCCACGCACCCAGCCGTTGCTCTACGTGCACGACGGCGACACGCTCTACGTGATCGGCAGCAACTTCGGCCAGGCACACCACCCCGCCTGGACCGCCAACCTCCTGGCGAACCCCAACGCCACGGTAGCGATAGCGGGCGAACGCATCCCCGTAACCGCCACCCCCCTGGAAGACCCAGACAAAACCCGTATCTTCCAACGCTTCGTCGACATCACCGGCGCCTACGCCGCCTACCGCTCCCGCACCACCCGCGACCTCCGCATCTTCGCCCTCCGCCGGGCATAACGCCGCGAGTGGCACACCACCGCGGCATCGGTCCGAAAGGGCCTCTGGCGCGTGGTGGGCCACTCGTGAACGTCAGGCGAGGGCGCGCAGGCGGGGGGCGAGGTCGCGCTGGAAGAGGTCGAGGAAGCGGCGCTGGTCGTGGCCGGGGGCGTGGAAGACCAGGTGGTTGAGGCCGGCGTCGAGGTAGGGCTTGATCTGGGCGACCGCCTCGTCGGGGTCGCTCGCGACGATCCAGCGCTTGGCGATCTGTTCGATGGGCAGCGCGTCGGCGGCGGCCTCCATCTCGATCGGGTCGGTGATGCTGTGCTTCTGCTCCGCGGTGAGCGAGAGCGGGGCCCAGAATCGGGTGTTCTCCCTGGCCAGTTCGGGATCGGTGTCGTAGGACAGTTTGATCTCGATCATCCGGTCGATGACCTCCACGCTGCGCCCTGCCTTCGCGGCGCCCTCGGCGACGGCGGGCATCAACTTCTCGGTGTAGAGGTCCATGCCCTTGCCCGACGTGCAGATGAAGCCGTCGCCCGCGCGTCCGGCGTACCGCGCGACCAGCGGGCCACCCGCGGCGATGTAGATCGGGATGCCGCCCTTGGGCACGTCGTAGATGGAGGCGCCGACGGTCTTGTAGTACTCGCCGTCGTAGTCGACGCGGTCGCCGGTCCACAGTGCGCGCATCAGGTCGACCGCCTCGCGCAGGCGCGCGAAACGCTCCTTGAACTCGGGCCATTCGCCGGTGTATCCGGTCGCGATCTCGTTGAGCGCCTCACCGGTGCCGACCCCGAGCATGACGCGATCCGGGTACAGGCAGCCCAAGGTGGCGAAGGCCTGCGCGATCACGGCGGGGTTGTAGCGGAAGGTCGGGGTGAGCACCGAGGTGCCGAGCTGGATGCGCTGGGTGCGCTCGCCGACCGCGGCCAACCAGGCCAGCGAGAAGGGCGCGTGCCCGCCGTTGTGCCGCCAGGGCTGGAAATGGTCGCTCACGGTGGCGCTGTCCAAACCGTGTTGCTCGGCCAGCACCGCGATCTCGACGAGTTCACGGGGGCCGAACTGCTCCGCCGATGCCTTGTATCCGAGCTTGAGTCCGCTCATCTGCCACGCTCCTCGCGTTTCGTTTCGCCGCCATCGCGATCCGTTCTCGACAGTAGTCAACGCTGCCGCCGCCGCGCCGACGGCCTGGCGCGGATGATCTGCACAGCGGGAGAACGCCGCGCCCCGGGCGAAATGTTTCCGCGCGCCGGTCTGCCGGTCGTCGCCGTTTCGGTCGCCGGGCGATAGCGGATAATGGCTCGCGTGACCGCAGACGAGCCGATCCTGTCCTACTTGACCGATATGGACGGCGTGCTGGTGCACGAGGACCATCTCATCCCGGGCGCCGACAAGTTCCTCACCGAACTGCGCGCCAACGACACACCGTTCCTGGTGCTGACCAACAACTCGATCCGCACGCCGCGTGATCTGCAGGCGCGGCTTCGGCACACCGGGCTCGACATCCCCGAAGAGGCGATCTGGACCTCCGCGCTGGCCACCGCCACCTTCCTGAACGACCAGCGACCCAACGGCACCGCATACGTGGTGGGCGAATCCGGGCTCACCACCGCACTGCACGAGATCGGTTACGTGCTGACCGACAGCGATCCGGACTACGTCGTCCTCGGCGAGACCCGCACGTACTCCTTCGAGGCGATCACCACCGCGATCCGGCTGGTCGAGCGAGGCGCCCGTTTCATCGCGACCAACCCGGACCCGACCGGGCCGTCCCGGGACGGCTCGCTGCCCGCCACCGGTTCGGTGGCCGCGCTGATCACCCGCGCCACCGGTCGCGACCCGTACTACGTCGGCAAGCCGAACCCGCTGATGATGCGCTCCGCGCTGCGTCGCATCGGCGCCCATTCCCAATCGACGGTGATGATCGGCGATCGGATGGACACCGACGTCATCTCCGGCCTGGAAGCGGGCATGCGCACCATCCTGGTCACCTCGGGCATCTCCACCCGCGCGTCCTTCGAGGCCTACCCCTACCGCCCCACGATGGTGGTGGACTCCGTCGCCGACCTGATCGGGAAGACCGGGTCTCCGTTCACGGATTGATCAGGTTTTCCGGCTGACAGCAGCCAGAGCCTCTCCGGGCCCAGCTGATCGCCACGCGACACGGCGATGCGCGCTGCCGTCGCACCCGGCGACCGCCGGTCGCCGGAGCTAGTCGCCGTCGGTGATCGCGTCCATCGCGGCGGACAACTCGGTGAGCACATCGACGGTCAGCGCGAGTTGCTCGCGGCCGAGTTCTTCCACGAGCCGTTCGGACATCGCCTTGTGCTGCGGGTCGATGCGGCGGACCGCGGCGAGGCCCGCGTCGGTGACAGCGACGAGTTTCGCTCGCCGGTGCGCGGGATTGGGGCGGTATTCGGCAAGTCCCTTGTCCACCAGCAGATCCGCGATGCGCTGCACGCTCTGGCGGGTGATGCCCATTTCGCGGGCGATTCCGGCGACCGGTAGCGGCGCGCGCAACACCGCGCCCAGCACCTGCCACCAAGCCGCGGTCAGTCCCGCCGGTCGCGCCAGTTCCTCGGCCACCGCGAGGAATCGGCCGTTCAACCGGAACGACGTGATCGCCGCCGTGGCGAACAGCTCCTGTTCAGCGGTCATGCTTCGCCTCCCGACGCCCGCGTCGGTGATCCGGCCGTCCGGATCACCGACGATTCTCGCTCACGCATGCTGCGCGTCGTATTCCGCGAGCACCGCCCAGCCGGCCGGATCGGCGTGCGCGAACAACCGATACCAGCCGTCCAGCACATGCGGCTCGTACACGCCGAGCCTGCCCAGTACCTCGCGCGCGAATTCGAACGGCGCGCTCGCGCTGGCGGTGATCACGTCACCGTCGGTGACGGCCGGGGCCTCGACGTAGTGGTCGGCGCCCGAATAGCCGCTGTAGAGCAGGAATTCCGCGACATTGCTGGTGTGCTTGCGGGTGTCGAGCAGGCCGGCCTTGGCCAGGCCGAACGTCGCGCCGCAGATCGCGGCGACCGGCACGCCCGCGTCGACGAACGCGCGCGCCTTGTGCGTGAACGCATCCAGCTCCGACCCCTCCCAGGTCTGCGCCCCCGGCAGGATCAGCATCGCGCTGTCGGCGGGCGTGAGCTCGTCGAGCACGACGTCCGGCACGATGCGCATGCCGCCCATGGTGGTGATCGGCTCCGCGCTCAGGCCGACCGTCTTCACCTGCCACGTTCCCGGCTCCCGGTGCCAGCTCGGCTTGTTGATGTGCGCGGTGGCCGCGCCCACCTCCCAGTCGGCGAGCGTGTTGTAAACGGCCATGTGCACTGTCCTCGTAACCATGACAGTATACTGTCATACATGACAGCATACTGTCAATGCTCAATCGGCGCGAAGCGGGAACACTCGGCGAACCGGCAACTACGCTGGGGGCATGCGCATTTCGGTGGCGGCGGACGAGCGAGTCGGAGTCGCTCGGGAATTGGTCGACGAGCTGCACAAGCGCGGTCTCGAGATCGTGCCGCACGGCGCGCTGTCCGACGCGGAGCGCGACGACTGGGCGTGGGCCAGCGAGGCGGCGGCCCGGGACGTCGCGTCCGGCCACGGCGACCAGGCGATCGTCTGCTGCTGGACCGGCACCGGCGCCTCGATCGCGGCCAACAAGGTCCCCGGCGTGCGCGCCGCGCTCTGCACCGACGCTTCGACCGCGGCGGGCGCCCGCACCTGGAACGATGCCAACGTCCTCGCCCTGAGCCTGCGTTCGACCTCCAGCGCCGAACTGCGGGAGATCCTCGACGCCTGGTTCACCACCGAACCGAGTTCGTCCCCGGACGACCAGGCGAACATCGCCCATCTCGCCGACATCGAACGCGCCGCCGACGCCTGAGGAAGCCTCCGGGCACTCCGTGTGGCGCACGGCGCATCGCCGCAGCACGGTCCGACTGGCCTTCGACCAGGACGAGGCCCCGAATCGACTGGTCCGCACGGCGCACCGTCGTCACCCGGCGTCATCGCGCCGATCGGCTGACCGATCGCGCGACGGTTTCCGGCTCAGGAGAGGGCGTTGTCCAAGTCGTCCAGGAGATCTTCGACGTCTTCCAGGCCCACCGAGATACGCACGACGCCGTCGGTCAGGCCGATGGTGGCCCGGCCTTCCGGGCCCATGGCGCGGTGCGTCGTGGTGGCCGGGTGCGTGATCAGGGTCTTCGCGTCGCCGAGGTTGTTGGAGATGTCGACTATGCGCAACCGGTTGAGGACTTCGAAAGCGCGCTTCTTCGCCTCGTTCGCGGGCGCGTTCAGTTCGAAGGTGACCACGGTGCCGCCCCCGCTCATCTGGCTGGTGGCCAGCGCGTGCTGCGGATGGGATTCCAGGAACGGGTACCGCACCCAGCTGACGGCCGGGTTGCTTTCCAGGAAACGAGCGATCCGCAGGGCGGACTCCGCCGAGTGGCGTACCCGCAGCGGCATCGTCTCCAGGCCCTTGAGCAGTGTCCACGCGTTGAATGGGCTCAGCGCCGGACCGGTATGGCGCATCAGCGTTTTCACCGGGCCATCGATGTAGTCCTGAGCGCCGAGGATCGCGCCACCGAGCACGCGGCCTTGGCCATCGATGTGCTTTGTCCCCGAGTAGACCACCACGTCGGCGCCGAGTTCGAAGCTACGTTGCAGCAGCGGAGTGGCGAACACGTTGTCCAGCACCACTTTCGCGCCCGCCGCGTGCGCCAGCTCGGTCACCCGGCGCACGTCGACCAAGGTCTGCATCGGATTGGCGGGCGTCTCGAAGAACACCGCCCGGGTGGGCACCGACAGCGCCTGTTCCCACTGGTCGAGATCCTCGCCGTCGACGAAGACGGTCTCCACGCCCCAGCGCGGCAGGATTTCGTTGCACACCACGAAGCACGAGCCGAACAGGCTGCGCGCCGCGACGAGCCGGTCGCCCGCCTTCAGCAGCGCGCCCAGCGCGGTGAACACCGCGGACATGCCGCTCGCGGTCGCGAAGCACGCCTCGGCGCCGTCGATCAGGCGCATCCGCTCCTCGAACATGGCCACCGTCGGGTTGCCGTAGCGGGAGTAGACGAAGTGCTCGACCTCGCCGGTGAACGCGGCCTCGGCGGCTTCGGCGCTCTCGTAGACGAAGCCGGAGGTCAGATAGAGCGCCTCGGCGGTCTCCTCGAAACCGGAGCGCCGCAACCCGCCGCGCACGCCCAGCGTCGCGGGACCGACGCCGCCGGGCAGCGGCTTGTCGAACGCGCCGCCGGTGATCACGACTGCCGCCAGGGCAGTCCGAGAGCACGCCAGCCAGCACTGCCGCGATGCCCGAATTCGTCGAGCGGGCCTTCGAAGCCCTCCAGCACGTTGTAGGAGGTGCGGTAACCCGCCGTGGTGGCGGCGATCGCCGCGCCTATCGAACGCTGACCGGAGCGACAGAGGAAGACGAGGGGAGCCTCGGGGTCGTGGCCGTCGAGCGCCTGCCGAAGCTGCTCGACGAACGCCTCGTTACGCGCGCCCGAGGAGTCGACCCACTCGATCAGCACGGTCGGCCGTTCGATCGCGCTCGTATCGGGGACGCCGACGAACTTCCATTCCGCTTCCGTGCGCACGTCCACGAGGACGGCTTCGGGATTGTCCCGCAGCAGCTCCCACGCCTGCTGCGGAGTGATGTCACCGGCATAACTCATGTGCACCTCCTGCGAATCCGCACTTGCCGCACCCGGGACCAGGGCGCCGCCAGGTCGTCACCCGGAGCACCCCACCGCGGAGGAGGGTTGCCGACCAGCAATGCCGGGGCTTGACACTGGTTCTCATGACCTTCGACTGAGATTGCACCGACCCGGGTCATCGTGTCAAACGGTGGCGCACACTGCGCGAACGCTCAGGTGCAGACCAGCCACTTGCCGCCGGATCTGGTGAGATTCCAGGTCGAGGTCCGCTCTCGCCCGTCCACCTTCGTGGTCACGGTCGCCTTGCCCCGGTCGCCGTCCATGATCGGGTTGTCGATTTTCGTGATCTCGACCGGCTTTCCGACGCCGTCCTGGCCCGCCAGCGGCGAGCGGCTCGCGTCGAAACCCAGGCACGCGGTGCCGGGCGGCGGTACGGCGTCGCTGCGGTTGGCGCCGTCCACGAAATTGCGGACGGCCGCCACGATGCGGTCGGCTTCTGTGACATTTTTCTCAGCCGGCGACAGCACACCACCGAGCACGATCGCGATCAACACGATCGCCGCGACCACCGCGGCCGCGATGAACGGGGCCGCCGAACGCTTGTCGGTCTGATCGACCCGGATGATCTCGTCCTCGCCCGCGGTCGGCTGCTGTTCGGTCATGGCTCGATGATCCCTGGTCGGCGCGGGTATCGAGCGCTCGGCCCCCGGCTGCGGACACCGGCGGAGCCGGCTCGGTCCCGGCGGCCGCGATAGGCCGCGCTCGAGCGGGTAAGCGACGATTGTGGCTTTTCACGGCATCCGCCGAGTTCACGCACCGACGCGGGGCGGCATCGACCATCCCGATAGAATCGCGGGAGGGCGGCCTGCTGTCATAGCGAATCGGCAGCTCCACGCCGCGGCGAACGGAGCACCGTGCAGCCACGAGCCGGCAACGCCGGCGTCCGCACCGAGGGTGCGACCGAGCCGGTGCGTCAACTTAGCCTAAGCTAAGCCAGACGTCCTTAATTGTTTCGACCATAAAGGTGCGCGTAAAGAGATGACCGAACAGAGTGCAGTAGAGGACGGCGGTGTTCGCGAGCCCTCCGTGGTGACGCAGGCTTCCTCCTCCGGGCCCGACGCGCACACCGCGAGGACCCGCCCGCTCCGCATCGCGATCGTGGGCGCCGGACCGGCCGGGATCTACGCCGCCGACGCACTGATGAAGTCCGATGCCGAGGTGAGCATCGACCTGTTCGAGCGCATGCCCGCGCCCTTCGGGTTGATCCGCTACGGCGTCGCGCCCGACCACCCGCGGATCAAAGGCATCATCACCGCCCTGCACAAGGTGCTGGACAAGCCGCAGGTGCGCCTGCTGGGCAATATCGACTACGGCACCGACATCACGCTGGACGACCTGCGGGCCTTCTACGACGCGGTGATCTTCTCCACCGGCGCCAACGCCGACCGCGCGCTGCCCATCCCCGGCATCGATCTCGACGGCTCCTTCGGCGCCGCCGACTTCGTCTCCTGGTACGACGGCCACCCCGACGTCCCCCGCACCTGGCCGTTGGACGCGGAGAAGGTCGCCGTCCTCGGCGTCGGCAACGTCGCCCTCGACGTCGCCCGCGTGCTGGCCAAGACCGGCGACGAACTGCTGCCCACCGAGATCCCGCCGAACGTCTACAAGGGCCTCACGGCCAACAAGGCCGTCGAGGTCCATGTCTTCGGCCGCCGCGGGCCCGCCCAGGCCAAGTTCACCCCGCTGGAACTGCGCGAACTCGACCACTCCCCCACCATCGAAGTCATCGTCGACCCCGAGGACATCGACTACGACGAGGGCTCCGAAGCCGCGCGCAGGCATTCCAAGCAGGTCGACATGGTCGCCAACACGCTCGAGCAGTGGGCCATCCGCGACGCCGGCGACCGGCCGCACAAGCTGTTCCTGCACTTCTTCGAATCCCCCACCGAAGTGCTCGGCGAGAACGGCAAGGTCGTCGGCCTGCGCACCGAGCGCACCCAGCTCGACGGCACCGGTAACGTCAAGGGCACCGGCGTGTTCAAGGACTGGGACGTGCAGGCGGTGTACCGCGCCGTCGGCTATCTGTCGCAGAACCTGACCAACCTGCCGTTCGACGACCAGGCGGGCACCGTGCCGAACGAAGCGGGTCGCGTGATCGCCGACGAGAACGCCGACGGCGCCGCGCGCTACCTGCCCGCCACCTACGTCACCGGCTGGATCAAGCGCGGCCCGGTCGGCCTGATCGGCCACACCAAGGGCGACGCCAACGAGACCATCGCCTGCCTGCTGGACGACGCTCCCGGCTTCACCCCGGCGCAGCGGCCCGACCCCGAGGCCGTCACCGAATTCCTGGAGAGCAAGGGCATCCCGTTTACCACCTGGGCCGGCTGGTACCGCCTCGACGCACACGAACGCTCCCTCGGCGAACCCGAGGGCCGTGAGCGCGTCAAGGTCGTCGAGCGCGAGGACATGCTGCGCGCCAGCGAACCGCACAAGGTCTGATCACCCCGGCTGCGACCGACTCCGCTGCCACCGCCACACCCCCGCTGTGGCAGCGGAAAATTCGACCCTGAGGCATTCTGTACAAGTGTTCGATGCCCACCTGCACATCTTCGACCCGCGATTCCCGCTGGCCGAGAACGAGGGCTACCTGCCCGACCCGTTCACCATCGCGGATTACCGCAAACGCATGTCGCGCTTCGACGTCGCGGGCGGCGCGGTGGTCAGCGGGTCGTTCCAGGGCACCGATCAGACCTACCTGAAGGCCGCCCTCGCCGAGCTCGGCGAGGGCTGGGTCGGCGTCACCCGGCTCGACTTGGACGCCTCCGACGAGGAGATTCTGGAACTGGACCGCATCGGCGTGCGCGCGCTGCGGTTCAACCTCAAGCGCGCGGCGGCCGACATCACCGGAATGACGTTGCAGGCGCTACGCGCGCACGAGCTGGTCGGCTGGCACGTCGAGGTCTACATCGACGGCACGATGCTGGCCTCGCTGCAACCGGTCATCTCCAAGCTGCCCGCGTTGTCGGTCGACCATCTGGGCATGTCCGCGGAGGGGCTGCCCTTCCTGCTCGATCTCGTCGACCGCGGAGCCAAGGTCAAGGCGACCGGTTTCGGACGGGTCGCGATGAACGTGGCCGACACCCTGCGCCGCATCCACGCGGTGAATCCCGGAGCCCTCATGTTCGGCACCGATCTGCCCGGCACCCGAGCCGGACGCCCGTTCCGGGACTCGGACGTGGATCTGCTCTGCGACGTGGTGGGCACCGACATGCACGCGGTGCTCGAGGACAACGCGCGCGCGTTCTACCGGCTCCCGGCCCGCGAGCGCGTCGTCCGTGACGATCCGGCCCCCACGCTGCCGCTGTACCGCCCGCAACCGCCGACCCTCCGGCTGCGCCGCGACGAACTCCCGGAAAGCGGGGCGGGCGACACGATCCCGTTCCCCGCCATCGATCGGTAGCGCTCACACGACGAAGACGCCGACGAGCCAAACGCCGGTGGCCAGCAACGCGCCGAAGAGTTCGATCAGCATGGACAGGCCGACGCCCTTCAACGCGTGCACCGTCGCCTGCCATGCCTGCCGATTGACGCGCAGCCGCTGGAGTTCCGAAAGATACACGCCGAGAACGAAACCCACGAACAGGCCGATCACCGGGATCACGAAGAAGCCGACGATGCCGAGTACCGCGCCGAGGAAGACCGCCCGGCTGGACACGCCCGCGTCCTTCATCCGGCGGCCGGGCCAGACGTATTTGACGACCCCGGAAAGCACCAGCAACAACGCGCTGATCGCGAAGACTGTCCACGCCGTGGCGCCACCGGTGAGGGCGGCCCAGACGGCGATGGCCGCGAAGATCAGGATCACGCCCGGCAGGATCGGCACGACGACTCCGACGAGGCCGACCAGCATCGCGAGGCCGGCGAGAAGGTTGTACCACCCCTGATCAGACAGCGCTTCCACACGTGCAGCCTAGAGCGGCGCGCAGTCGCGAGCGAGCCGTAGCGCCGCGGCGTTATTGTCGTACTGTCAATACACCCCTCCCGGTCGCGTCCGGGAGGACGTACCGGTCACCGGTGCGCTGGATCAACGACGAACCGAGGTAGGGCGTGAGTACTCCATCCACCGCCGAGCAGGGCCCGCTCGCGGGCATCAAGGTCATCGAGCTGGCCGGCATCGGCCCCGGTCCGCACGCCGCGCTGCTGCTCGCCGATCTGGGCGCCGACGTGGTCCGGGTGCAGCGCGCGGGTCAGCTGCCGGGCGGATTCGACCGGCCGCAGCTGCGTGGCCGGACCATCGTCGAGGCCGATCTCAAGAATCCCGCCGACATCGAGAAAGTGCTCGGCCTCGTCGAGAAGGCGGACGTGCTGATCGAGGGCTTCCGTCCCGGTGTCACCGAGCGGATGGGCCTGGGTCCGGACGAGGCGCTCGCTCGCAACCCGCGTCTGGTCTACGGACGGATGACCGGCTGGGGTCAAGAGGGCCCGCTGGCCGACCGCGCGGGACACGACATCAACTACATCTCCATCACCGGCGTGCTGCACGCCATCGGCCGCAAGGGCGAACGGCCGGTCCCGCCGCTGAACATGGTGGGCGATTTCGGCGGCGGCTCGATGTTCCTGGTGTTCGGCATCCTCGCCGCGCTGGTGGAACGGCAGCAGTCCGGCAAGGGCCAGGTGATCGACGCGGCCATGGTCGACGGCGCCCTTGCCCTTTCGCACATGATCTGGGGCATGCGCGGTGCGGGCGTCTGGTCCGACGAGCGCGGCGTGAATCTGCTCGATACCGGAATGTCGTTCTACGACACCTACGAGACCTCCGACGGCAAGTACATGGCGGTCGGCGCGATCGAACCGCAGTTCTACGCCCAGTTGCTCGCGGGCCTGGAGATCGACGCGGACGGCCTGCCCTTCCAGCTCGACCCCGCCGGCCAGGACACGCTCAAAAAGCTGTTCACCGAACGCTTCCGGACCAAGACCCGGGACGAGTGGGCCGAGATCTTCGTCGGCACCGACGCATGCGTCTCGCCCGTGCTCACCTTCGAGGAGGCGACGCGCAACGAGCACATCGCGGCCCGCGGCTCGTTGCTGGAGCTGGACAACATCACCCAGCATGCCCCCGCGCCGCGATTCTCCCGCACTCCCAATGGGATTCCGACTCCGCCGCCCACCACCGCGACGCCGATCGCGTCGGTCTGGACCGACTGAGTCCCGGGCGGGGCGTCGGGGCACGTCGTCCCGGCACCCCGCCCTGCGCGCACTAATTGAAAGTTGCAACATACCAACCGGTTCGACAGTTCGGCGCCGGGCCTGCCATACTGTCCGCGAGCAGGCGGCTTTCGAGGACAGCGAACTTTCCCGGGCATCGTCCGGTCCGCCCCTTGACCGCCGCTCGAGTTGGAGGCCGAGGCGCCGTGCGAGCTTCCGCACGCCGCCCGAGCACGACGAGGGCCAGTCCCGAGGGGTGACCGGCCACCCGTGCCCGGCGGCGCTCGGAGGGGAGTGCCGCCGGCGGAGCCTCCCGAAGTCGGAGCGGCGAAATCTCCTCAGTAGCAGGTCAACGGCGTCAGCGGGTCCGCGGCGCGGGGCGTCAGCGCGAAATAGGCGGACGCGATGGCTTTGACCGCCAACCGCAATTCGGGCTCCCGGTGGGTGAACGGCAGCCGCAGGAACCGTTCGAACGCGCCCTGCACGCCGAATCGAGGCCCGGCCGCGAGCAATACGCCGTGGTTGGGCGCCGTGGCGGCGAGCGCGGTGGACACCGAGGTCGGCAGCTGCGCCCACACCGACATGCCGCCCGCGCCGACAGTGACCCGCCAGTCGGGCAGTTCCTCGGCGAGCGTGCCGAGCAGAGCGGCACGCTGCGAACGCAACTGGTCCCGGCGGCGGTCGAGAATCACGTCCGCGTGCCCGAGCAGGTGCACGGTGGCCAACTGGTCCATCACGGGGGTGCCGAGGTCGACGGTGGAGCGGATGCCGAGAAGCTTGGTGATCAGCGCCTGGTTGGTCCGGATCCAGCCGACCCGCAGACCGCCCCAGAACGATTTCGAGGCCGAGCCGATGGTGATGATCTCGGAGCCTCGGGCGAAGGCCGCGACCGGCGGCGGTGGAATGTCCGCGCCGAGGCCGAGATCCGCCATGGATTCATCGATCACGACGGTCATCCTGGTATCCCTCGCGATGGCGGCCAGTTCAGCGCGGCCGTCGGCGTCGAGCAGCAAGCCCGTCGGATTGTTGTAGTCCGGCACCAGGTAGGCCAGGCTCGCCGCGGTCTGCCGGGCGGCACTGCGGATTCCGTCGAGATCCCAGCCTCCCGCCGGGTCCTCCGGGCGCAGCGGCACCGGCACCGGCCGGGCGCCGACATCGCGGATCGCCTCGATGGCATTCGGATAGGTCGGATGGTCGATCAGCACGCGCGCTGCGGGCGCCGTGAGCACGTTCAGCAGCAGGCGCAGGCCGTGCTGGGCGCCGAGAGTGACCAGGATCTGGTCGGGCTCGGTCGGCAGCCCGCGCGCGGTGTAGCGGCGGGCGATGGCCTCGCGCAGCGCGAGCACGCCGACCGGGTCCATGCCGTGCGTACCGAGATAGGCCGGAATTCCTTCCAGGGCAGCGGAATACGCGTCTTGCATCTCCAAGGGGGCGGCCATCGCGGCATAGGTCATGTCGATGGTGGGCAGCTCGGGCGAGGCCATCATCGCCAGGATGCTCCTGGCCGGTTTGACGCCGTCGTGCTGCACGTCGCGGGGCAGGGCCACCGTGCTGCGCGACCCCTGGCGGCTGATCAGGTAGCCGTGCTCGCGCAGCAGCGCGTAAGTGGAGGTGATGGTGGTGCGGCTGACCCCGAGGGTGGCGGCGAGATCACGTTCGCTGGGCAAGGCGACACCCAGCGGCGCCCGACCGTCGTGGATCAGCAACCGGATGCCTTCGGCCAGCGCCAGGTACGCCGGGCGGGTGGAGCGCCGCCCGGCCGAATCCGGATCACCGTCGTGCGCGTGCCGCCAACGGCCCAGATCGCGGGCCAGGCTGCCCGCGCCGATCACTCTCGTCGCCATGCGGTCCAGTATCGGCCGATTGGATATTCCTTGGCAAGGCCAGTAGCGCGCACGCTGGCGGACATGACCGCCCTCGCCACCCTGCTCCTGGTCGCTTTGTTCGGCTGCCTGATCTACCGCTTCGCGCCGAAACGCGACGAGCGCGCCTTCCGCCTCGAACGTTTCCACCCGGGCACCCCGATGTCCGACCAAACCCTCTCCTACTACGACCATCAGCGGCGATACTCCGATCTCGCCGCGATCCACGGGCACAGGGACATGCCGGACCCGGACCTGTCCAGCGGCGCGGAGTCACCGCGAACCGTCTTGCGGCGACGGAAGGCCACCGCGCCCGCGCCAGGCCGGTGCGGCGGCAACCCTCATCCCGCCGTGTGACCTCAATCCTTCCGGCACACGCGCCCGGCCCAGCTGAGACAAAAGGCCAGTTCCGGATAACTGGACTGATCATTGCTTGTTTGTCGGTCCTACGATGCAGACTTGGCTCATGAGTGACGCCACTCCCCTCGCCGCCGATCCTCCGGCGACCGAGGCCATCGGTTCGGCCACGGAGCCCCTGGGCCGGCCCGGGCCTACCCGTCCAGCCGCGGCGACGCTGTTCGACACCACGATCGGCTGCTGCGCGATCGCGTGGAGCGGCGCAGGTGTGATCCGATTCCAGCTCCCGGAGGAGAGCCCGGCGGCCACCCGGGCGCGCATCACACGCGCTCGCGCAGGCGAGAAGCTCCACGAGGATCCACCCTCCGCCGTGATCGCCGAAGCCATCGCGGGCATATGCGCCCACCTCGCGGGCGAGCTCGACGACCTGCGCTGGATCGCCGTGGACACCAGCGGGATTCCGGAGTTCCACCGCGCCGTGTACGCCGTCACGCGCGCCATCGACCCCGGCCACACCCTCAGCTACGGCCAGGTCGCCGAGCGCGTGGGCGCACCGGGCGCCGCCCAGGCGGTCGGACAGGCATTGGGCCGCAACCCGATCCCGCTGATCATCCCGTGTCACCGCGTACTCGCCGCCGACCACGCCCTGCACGGCTTCTCCGCCCCGGGCGGCATCGATACCAAGCAGCGCCTGCTGACCATCGAGCGCACATCGGGATTCGGCGAACCCACCTTGTTCTGAGCAACTGCCCCCGACCGAGTGAAGGCCCAGGTCCTCGTTTCGGAGTCATGGATACGCCGACGGTGCGATGAATTCGTGTAGTTCGCTTCGTCCCTACGAGCGAGACATCGGCAGCACCCGCCGATCCGGAACGGAAGTGAGTGGACCATGGAGACTGTCACATCGGCCGACGGCACCGTGATCGCGTTCGATCGGCAAGTCGGCGGCGACAACGGAGTCGTGATTCTGGTCGGCGGCGCCTTCGGTTTCCGGAAATTCCCCAAGATGGTCGAGTTGGCCACGGCACTCGCCGAGCAGCACCAGTTGACTGTGCTCAACTACGACCGGCGTGGCCGCGGCGACAGCACGGATTCGCCCGGCGTCTACGACGTCGAGCGCGAGATCGCTGACATCGCCGCTTTGGTCGAGGCCGCGGGCGGTAAGGCGGCGTTGTTCGGCTGGTCCTCGGGCGCCGCGCTCGCGCTACGAGCCGCCGAGTCCGGCCGGGTGAAGGGCATCACGAAGATCGTCGCGTTCGAGCCGCCTTTCGTGGTCGACCGGGAAGGTTTCGTGCCTGACAGCGACTTGGAAGCGCGGCTGCACGAACTGATCACCGCAGATTCGCGCGGCAACACCGTTCGGTTCTACATGACCGAGGCCATGGGTATGCCACGTGTGATGGCCGCGGTCATGCGCTTCACCCCCTTTTGGAAAGACCTGTGCGCCACCGCTGCCTCCACCGCACACGACTGGGCTGTGATGCGCGACTTCATGCGCGGCGAGCCGCTGCGGCCCGAGGACTGGGCCGGGGTCGGCGTGCCGACTCTGGTCATCGCCGGCGGCAAGACCGACGCGCTGCTCCGGAAGGGAGCCCGCGCCGCCGCCGCGGTACTGCCCGATGCCGTCTTCCGGGAGATTCCCCGGCTCAGCCACAACCCGAATATCGGGCTCCTCGCCCCCGTCGCCGGTTCGTTTCTCACCGGCGCCGAGCAGCCCGCCGGGTAGTACGCGGCTCAGTCCATGGGATGCGCGCGGAAGAATTCACACTCGTCGCCGGTGATGTAGCCGTCCTCGCAACCGAAATAGGTTTGAATACAGGCGTTCGTCGAGCAGCCGAGTTCGATCAGCTTCTGCCGGATCCGGGCGTTGCGCTCCTGGGGCGTCTCGGTCTTCGGCGCCACCGTCGTCGAGGGGCGCGCCGAACTGGTGACCGGTTGCGGCTGCCCGTCCGAGCACCCGGCGGCCAGGAGCATTCCGGCTGCCAGCGCGCAGATCACCGCGGCCGACCGCGAGGTCATCCGCCACTCCCGGACTCGCCGCGCATCAGCGCTCCGAGGGACTCGCGATCGGTGACGTCCATCTTGATGCAGGCCCGGTAGAGGTGGCCCTCCACCGTGCGCACCGAGACCGTGAGCCGGTCGGCGATCTGCCGGTTGGACAGGCCCGCGGCGACCAGGTTCGCGATCTCTCGTTCTCGCGCGGTCAACGGCAAGGGCTGCGCGGCCTGCCGCAGCGCCGGGGTACTCGCTCCGCCGCAGGCGGCGGCCAGGCGGTTGGCCGCGGCGGCGGACTCGAGCAACCTGCGCCGATCGCCGGACCGCTCGTGGGCCGACGCGGCCTGCGCCGAGGCGTCGGCGGCCGACAGCAGCACGCCGAGGCGCTCGAATTCGGCTGCGGCCGTGTCCAGCCCGGGTCCGTCGTGGGCGGCGAGCGCCACCGCGTGCCGCGCCTGCGCCTGCACCAGCCGCCCTTCCACCCGGACGGCCAGCTCCGCCAGTCGTCCGGACACGGAATGATCACCGAAACGGGCCGCGGCGTGCAGTGCCATGGCCTCGATCGCATGCTGATGCGAGTGTGCGGCCGCGTCGGCGGCGCCCACCGCGAGCCGGATGGCCGGGGTCACGGTTCCTTCGGCGGCGGCCAGCCAAGCGCGGGCCACTTCCAGCTGCGGTTCGTACACCGCGCTGTGCCTGCCGCCCCGCGCGGTGGCGTGCGCGATCGACTCGGCGGCCTCGGCGGCGCGCCCGAGCGCCGAATACGCCTCCGCCAGACGGATTCGCGCGGGGAACATCCAGGCGGCGGCGCCCTCCGCGGCCAGCGCGGCCAGCGCCTGTTCCAGATTCTCGATGCCGTCCAGGAATCGGCCCTGCGCCACATCGACGGTGCCCTGCAGGATTTTCGACATGCCCCAGGCCAGATACTGCCCCGGCGAGGAGTAGCCGACGAAAGACCCGGCGCGGCGTCGTGCGGCGTCCAGATCGCCGGTGAAGGTCAGAGCGAGCACCTCGGCGTGCGTGGACATGAAGCGATTGAGCCCGTCGATGTGCTCTTCCACCTCGTGCCCGCGGGCCGCGTACTGCCTGGCCGCCTCGCCCTTGCCCATCAACGCCAGCGCCAGGCCGCCGCCGAACGCGGCCCACCACACCGCCCACGGCGGTGCGCCATCGGCGGACATCACCGTTTCCGCCTCGGCGATCGCGTCGTCGACCCGGTTCTCGTTGACCAGACTCGCGGACGCCAGACCGGTGAAGATGGCCGCGATCTTCGGATGCCGCACCTTCCCCCGCACCAGCTTCAGCACCTCGTCGGCGCGATCGGCATCGCCCATGGCCCACAACAAGTTCGCCACCCGGGTGCTGCCCCAGCGCGCCAGCTGCACCTCGTCGAGCTGGTCGGGGTCGAAGCTGGCCAAGGTGCGCTCGGCCTCGATCCGATGTCCCTGCCAGAGCAAGGCGCGCGCCAGCAGGTCGGCGGACTCCACGCCACCGCGCCGCTCCACCGCGGCGCGGGCGAAGCGCTCACCCAGCGGCAGATTCGCCAATCCGATCGCGTCGGCCGCCGCCGCCTCGAACAATTCCAGATCCGCGGATTTGTCACTGTCCAGAGCCAATTCGGCCAGCCGGATACGATCGGCGGCGGAATTGATCCGGCGCTCCTTCAGCGACGAATACAACCGGCCGCGCAGCCGCCGCGCCGAGGCGATGCCCAACCTGCGCCGGATCACCTCGCCGAACAGCGGGTGGTTGTAGCGGACGATCAGATCCCGGGAGTTCTGCACGACCCGGATCACACCGCGCGTTTCGGCGGCTTCCACCGCGTCCTCGCCCGCCAATTCGGCGAGGACGTCGAGATCGATCGGCTCACAGAAGGTCAGCAGTTCCAGCACCCGCAGCACGGGCTCGGGCAGTTGTTCCACCCGATCCTCCAGCAGCGCGGCCAGCTCCGAGGTCACCGCTGCGCGGCCGCGCAACTGCCACACCCCGTTGACCTGGCGCAGCGTGCCCGCCTCCAGCGCACCCTCGACCAAATGCCGCAGGAACAACGCGTTTCCGGCAGAGGACTCCCACATCAAGTTGGCGGTGAATCCCTCGAGCTGCCCGCCGAGCATCGACTCCACCAGCTCGACGCTCTGACGCTGGGTGAACGGGCGCAAGTCGATGCGCGTCAGGTGGCCGTCTTTCCACAGCGAAGTGACCGCGTCCGGCACCTGGACACCGCTGCGCACGGTCACCACGATGTGCGCCGCTTTGTCGATGGCCAGCTGCAGCAGCAATGTGGCGGAGAGCTGATCGAGCAGATGCGCGTCGTCCACGCCGATCACGGTGTCGCCGTCGGCGAGCAACGCCTCACGCGCCGCCGACATGAAGGTGACCGGGTCGTGCGCCGTGTAGACGCCGACCATGTGGGCGAAGACCCCGAGGGGAATGCTGCGCGCCGACTCGGTGCCCGCCACCCAGCGAACATTGCCGCCGATCGCGGAAGTGGCGTGCCTGGCCAGGGTGGTCTTGCCCACCCCCGCATCGCCGGTCAGCACCAC
This sequence comes from Nocardia sp. NPDC057455, assembly GCF_042802775.1. Classification (NCBI taxonomy): domain Bacteria; kingdom Bacillati; phylum Actinomycetota; class Actinomycetes; order Mycobacteriales; family Nocardiaceae; genus Nocardia; species Nocardia sp. NPDC057455. The sequence continues at coordinate 69,180 of NZ_JBHVDM010000028.1, forward strand.
ACCGACGTGCTCCGAACCGGTCAGCGCCGCGCGGATCGCCTCGAATTCGCTTTCGCGCTCGATCATCGGCCAATTCCGAGCCATGCTCTAACTGTAGTTCTTCACCGATCATGATCGAAGCCGAGCGAGCACGATAGATGTGGTGAATTTCTGGTGACCTTGCCGAATTTCCGCTGGACCACGCGGAATTCGAACAGGTTCTAGCCGAGCACGTCGTGTCGGACGATGGTTTGATCCCGCCCGGGACCCACGCCGATGCAGGAAATCCTGGCGCCGGACAGCTCCTCCAAACGCAACACGTACGCCTGGGCGTTGGCGGGCAGCTCCTCGAAGGTGCGCGCGCCGGAAATGTCCTCCCACCATCCGGGCATGTGCTCGAAAATGGGCTTCGCGTGATGGAATTCGGTCTGCGTAGTCGGCATCTGCTCGACCCGCTCGCCGTCGACCTCGTAGGCGACGCAGATCGGCACCGTCTCCAGACTGGATAGCACGTCCAGTTTGGTGAGGAAGTAGTCGGTGATGCCGTTGACCCGGGTGGCGTAGCGCGCGATCACGGCATCGAACCAACCACAGCGGCGGGCGCGCCCGGTGGTGACGCCGACCTCGCCGCCGGTCTTGGCCAGGTAGGTGCCGAACTCGTCGAACAGCTCGGTCGGGAACGGGCCGGAACCGACGCGGGTGGTGTAGCACTTCAAAATGCCGAGCACCGTGTTGATCTTGTTCGGCCCGATGCCCGCGCCGACCGCCGCGCCGCCCGAGGTCGGGTTCGACGACGTGACATAGGGGTAGGTGCCGTGGTCGACGTCCAGCAGGGTGCCCTGCGAACCCTCCAGCAGCACCGTCTCGCCGCGCTCGAGCGCCAGGTTCAGCTTCAGGCGCGTGTCGGCGATCCGGTGGGAGAAGCTCTCGGCCTGCGTGAGCACTTCGTCGACCACCTGCTGCGGGTCCAGGGCGCGTCGGTTGTAGATCTTGACCAGCACCTGGTTCTTGAACTCCAGCGCCGCCTCGACCTTCTGCGTGAGGATCTTCTCGTCCAGCACGTCCGCGACGCGCACGCCGACACGGGCGACCTTGTCCTGATAGCACGGCCCGATACCGCGGCCGGTGGTGCCGATCTTCTTGTTGCCGAGGAAGCGCTCGGTGACCTTATCGATGGCCACGTGATACGGCATGATCAGGTGCGCGTCGGCGGAGAGCAGCAGGCCGGAGGTGTCCACGCCGCGCTCTTCCAGCCCCGCCAGTTCGTCCAGCAGCACACCGGGGTCCACCACGACGCCGTTGCCGATGACATTTGTCACGCCGGGGGTCAGAATGCCGGAGGGGATCAGGTGCAACGCGAAGTTGTCACCGTTCGGCAACACCACGGTGTGACCGGCGTTGTTGCCACCTTGGTAACGGACCACCCAATCCACCCGACCACCGAGCAGATCGGTTGCTTTGCCCTTCCCCTCGTCGCCCCACTGGGCGCCGATCAGGACGATTGCCGGCATGGTCGTGTCTCCTACGGTTCGACAGGCAACACTGGTGTGTTGCAGCTACCTGCCGTACTGAGGCGGTGGCCGGAAGGACAGTCTAGCCGACCCGTCCACGGCGGCATGGCAGCGGATCTCGTCGTAGGCTCGACACCCGTGTGGTCGCGGCCGGGCAGGGCTATGGTTGCACGGCACGCCGAGCGGCTGCGCGGCGTGTGACGGCCGAGCCGCGGCTCGGCTCGGCCGCAATGGCGAGGGGCCCGACGGTGTCGGCTCGAACCGAGGAGGGTGTACGGCAGCTTGAGTACCCATGTTCTCCGCTGCGACGGCGCCCCCGTACCGATAGCGCTCGCGGCGCTGCCGACCACCCAGACGGCCGCCATCCCCGATTCCGCGGTGATCGATGAGCTGCTTCCCGTGCTGGCCGCCGACAGTCTGCCGCGCCTGATCGTGCTGGGCGAGGACCCCGCGCTGGCCGCGGTGCTCACCCATCTGATGCGCACCGAGCGCTTGCACGTGGAGATCGGATACGTGCCGGTCGAGAAGACCTACGGATCCCGTGCCTACCAGACCGGCACCGGCAACGCCGCCGCCAAGCGCGCCATCGACGGCCGCCCGGTCGAGACGCCGCTGGTCCGCGACGACACCGGCAAGGTGCTCGTCGGCCGAGCGGTGATCACCGGTGTCGGCGGCGAGAAGCTGGCGGGCGAAGCCTATGTCGATGACACATTGCTGTTCTCCGGACAGGTAACGGCCATGCTCGTCTCACCGTGCCTCGAACCGCCCGGTGTGCGCGCTACCGTGCGCAAACGCTTCCGCAAGCGGCGCTGGCTGGAGGGGCGAGCAGCGCAACTCGGCACGCCCGGTGCGATCGTGACCAGAGACGGCCTCCGCGCCGATCGTCCGGTGCCGCGCTCGACCTTCTACCGCCACCACGAACCATGGCTGCTGGTGCGATGAACGCCCCGTTCCCGATCGGCCGCAGGGCGCGCGCGGTCCGGCCGAGCCCGATATTCCTGCTCGTGATCGCCCTGACCGCGGTCGGCGGCGCACTGGCCTGGGACGCCGGCCTCGACTCGACCCGAGCCAAGGCAGGGGTCTTCGTCTTCGTGGTCTCCGGCTGGGTGGTATCGCTGTGCCTGCACGAATTCGCGCACGCCTACACGGCTTGGCGCGCGGGCGACCGCGAGGTCGAGTTGCGCGGCTATCTGACGCTCAACCCGCTGAAGTACAGCCATCCCCTGCTGTCGATCGTGCTGCCGATCGTGTTCATCGCACTCGGCGGGATCGGCTTGCCGGGCGGCGCGGTCTACGTGCACACGCACAATGTCGCGCCGCGCACGCAGCGGATCATCAGCGGCGCCGGGCCCGCCGTGAACGCGCTGTGCGCGGTACTGCTTCTGGTGATCGTCCGGGTCTGGGGCAGCTCCAGCAACCATCCCGCGTTCTGGTTCGGCGTGAGTTTCCTTGCGTTCCTGCAAATCACGGCGGCGCTGCTGAACCTGATCCCACTGCCCGGACTGGACGGCTACGGCATCGTCGAGCCGTCGCTGAGCTACCAGACCAGACGCTCCCTCGACCAGTTCAAGCCGTTCGGCATGCTGATCCTGTTCGCGCTGCTGTTCACCCCCGCCATCAATCAGGTGTTCTTCGACGCGGTGTACGCGCTGTTCGAACTGTCCGGCGTCCCATCGAACTGGTCGCGCTACGGCAGTTACCTGACGAGATTCTGGACCTGATCGCCGGCGCGCCCGGCCCGCGGCACATGTGCGGCGCAGGGCCGCCCGGTCAGGTCGGCCGGACGGCCCCGCTTCTTCGCCCGCTTCCGATCCGCCCCGCCTCTCGGCCGCCACACCCCATGGCCGAGAGGTCCTTTCATCCACGTGCGAAGCGGTCGACCGCGATACCCCTCGACTCGCGGTCACATCGCAAAGCTACGGCGGGAGAACGCGGGCAACGCGAGTAGCGGACTACTCGAAGATCGAACGCCCGGCGCGCCGCACCGGGCGTGGACCACGGTGCCCGGCGCGAATGTCCGAATACCGCTGAGTAGTACGGGTTCAGGCCTCGGGCCGCACGTAGGGATTCTTGACCGTCGGCGGCAGCAGGGCAATCGCCGAGATACGTTGCACGCCGCAGACCTGCATCAGGTCTACCAGCGTGGAACGCACCTGCGCGAACACGACGTGCGCCGAAAGCCCCGCACCCGCTACCAATTCCGGGCGCGCGCCCTTCGCGACCGAGCGCAGTACCCGGGCCGCCTCGGCGCGGTCGGGCTGCTCGCCGGGGTCGGCCAGCATCATCCGGCGCACCACGTCGACGGCTTGACCGAGGCGCTCCACCTCGTCGATCAAACCGGGATCGAGGATTTCGTCGTCGCGTACCAGGGTCAGCGAGCGCCGCAACAGGACTCGGGTGTTGCGGATGGCGTTGTCCAACGGGTCCGCCGTGGCCCTGACGCGTTCGAGACGGTGGCGGGAGTTCCAGTACAGCGGCGAGATCCGGCTGATCTCCCGGCCGCCTTCCAGGGTGGCGCGCAAGGAGTCGATCTGCGGCTGCGTGGCACGCATCGCGGTGAGCGCGTGGTGCAGCTTCTCCGGATCCTGTTCGAGCAGTCCGTCGGCGCAGCTGCTGATCGATCTGCCCATCACGGCGAGGATGTCCGCGGCGAGTGTCCGCGCCCTGCGCACGGGGTGCAGCGGGATCGCGGCGACCACCACCACGCCGACCAGGCCACCCACCAAGGCGTCGATCATGCGGGAGAGCCCGCCGCCCGCCGAGGGCGGGAGCAACGTCGCGACCAGCACGGCGGAACCGGCCGCCTGCACGGTGATGACCGAACCGCCGTCCAGGAACACCGCCGCGGCCATGGCGATCGCGACCACCAGCGCGATCTGCCACACGCCGGTGCCGACACGGGAGATGAACAGATCACCGATGCCGATGCCGACCGCGACGCCGACCACCAGTTCCACCGAGCGACGCAGCCGCGCGCCGAAGGAAATGCCCATCGACACCACGGCCGCCGTCGGTGCGAAGAACGGCAGCGCGTGACCGATCACGTGATGGGCGAGGAACCAGGCCAGTGCCGCGCCGACCGAACACTGGACGATCGGCAGAACCGACCGGCGCAGCCGCGCCCAGGAGGTGCGCAGCCTCGCCATACTGTTCGCGCGGGCCACGCTGACCCGGGACGTCGGGTCGAACGCACCCGTCACCCGGCCGCCACCCCTCCTCGAATCGCTCCGCGGTACTTCGATCACTACGACTCAGTCGAGGCCGAGCTCCGCGGCCGCGCGAGGGTCGCAGTCTTCCAGCAGATCGAGGCAGCGGGCGTACTCGTCGGTCTCGCCGATCACTTTGGCGGCCCTGGCCAGCGCGCCGACGCTGCGCAGGAAACCTTGATTGGGCTCGTGGCTCCACGGCACGGGACCGAAGCCCTTCCAGCCGTTGCGGCGCAGCAGGTCCAGGCCGCGGTGGTAGCCGGTGCGGGCGAACGCGTACGCGGCGACGATGTCGTGGTTGATCGCCTCGTCCTGGGCTTCGCCACGGGTCAGCGCGGCCTCGGCGAGGTGCGCCCAGGCGATCGAGGCGGCCGGGTGCTCGGCCGCGACCCGCACCGGATCGGCGTTGTCGAGCAGCGCGTCCTCGGCGTCGGGGATTTCGGGTAGCAGTACCGGTTGCGGTCCGAGCAGGTCACCGAACGAGGTCATGCGGTTCATTGTGCACCGCACGACGGTTTGCTCGACAGGCGGCTTCACTCACCCGGCGCAGGTCCGTGAACGACCTCGACCGGCTCGCCGCGCCACCGGCCGAGTTCGCGCCTGCATCCGGCTGCCTCACCTTTCGCCGCCCGAAGCAAGGCTGCGACGACTTCGTCCGGTCGCGCCCGCCGGGCAAGTGATTCGCGGGCGTACGACGAAACTTTCGTACTACTCGCGCGACCGTGCGGCGGCTTCCCCCGAGCCCCGCGCGGGCTGCGTACGGCCGTGCCCACGCGCGGCTGCCTCCGCCGCCCGTCAGCGGCATGGACTACGAACCTTCGAGTCGTGCCCGACCAGGCGGTTGCCCGACCTCCGACTTCGTGGAACGGTCGGCTCGAGCGCGTGACCTGGCAGCCGCCCGGACCGGCTCTGGGCGGCGCTGTCGCGCGCCGCCCACCATCACGATCACGACCTTCCCTGGCACGAATCCGGCGAGTAATTCGCTCGGCGCCGACTCACGGCCGATTCGCCTCCTGCTCGACGCGACCCACAGACCACCCGCCCTCCACTCGACCCACAGACCGCCCGCGCTCCGTTCAGCCCTCGGATCCGAGCCGGATTCTCGCTCGCGGGCGGCCCATCGCGCGGGCGGCTCGGCGTTCGTTCGGCTGGACGTGAACTGATGCCGGACTTCGCCGGGCCGCGACCATTAGGCTGGCCGTCGAGTTCAAACAGTTCCGCTTTGACGAGGGGTGTGCGTGTCCGACCCGAACGACGAGAAGAATCCGGCGCGGGACAGCGCCGACCCGGCCGACGCCGCCAGGGACGCACGCCCCGGTGCCGCCGCGGAACGTAACCCGGCCCCATCGGCCGCGCCCACCGAACGCATCGCGAAGGCGCAGCGGCCGAACGCCTCGCCATCGGGCACGGACCGTTCCGCCTCGGGTGCGGAGGCGTCCACGGCGGACGCGGGCAGCCGCGGGCCGGCCCCGAGCGCGCCGCGAGCCGCAGATCCGAGACAAGCACCCGCCAACCCGGGCAGCGGTCCGGCCTCGTCCAAGGACGCGAACGCGCCGTCGAACGCGGCGGGCGCGAAACCGACGAACGGCCCCGTGGGCAACGCGAACTCATCGGCCCCCGCAACGAACACGCCCGGCGGGAGACCGGTGAACGGCCCCGCAGCCAGTGCCGGCTCCCCGGCCTCCGCTTCGAGTCCGGGCGCCTCCGCACCGGTGGGCGGCCCGGCGAAGAGCGCGGGCTCCGCGCAGCAGCCCGGGGCGTCCAGCGGCACGAAGCCCGCGACACCGGACCACCGGACGAGCACTGCCGCCCGACCTGCTCCCTCGAAATCCCCGGCACCCGCGCCCGGTGGCGCGCCTTCCTACGGCCTCGCCGCCGAGGCAAAGGCTTCGTCCACGAGTCCGGCGTCGAGCCCCACCGGCAGCGCACCCAGCCCGGCGCCGCGCGGCACCGGTGAACCGAACCCCTCAGCTTCCGCGTCGTCCCAGCCGGGCCAACGCCCCGCGCAGCCACCTGTCACACAGTCCGGCAGCCAGAACACCCCGCCCGCCACCGGCTCGGCGACTTCCGGTGCGCCCGGCGCCAAGGGCACCACGCCGTCCGGACCAGCAGGTCCCGGCAGGGCGAACGCTCCGGCGGGCCAACGCCCCGCACAACCGCCCACCGCGCAGTCCAACAGCCAGAACACACCGCCTGTCTCCGGGTCGGCCGCTTCCAGCACGCCCGGCACACCCCCCTCCGGACCAGCTGGTCCGCAGTCGAACACCCCTGCGGGCCAACGCCCCGCGCAACCGCCCACCGGTCCGTCCAACAGCCGGAACGCGCCGTCCGCCGCAGGCTCGGCCGCTTCCAGCACCCCCGGCGCCAAGGGCACCGCGCCGTCCGGACCAGCAGGTCCCGGCAGGGCGAACGCCCCGGCGGGCCAACGCCCCGCACAACCGCCCACCGCGCAGTCCAGCAGCCAAACCACACCGCCTATCCAACAGGGCAACCAGAACACACCTTCTGCCTCCGGGTCGGCCGCTTCCAGCACGCCCGGCACACCCCCCTCCGGACCAGCTGGTCCGCCGTCGAACACCCCTGCGGGCCAACGCCCCGCGCAACCGCCCACCGGTCCGTCGAACAGCCGGAACGCGCCGTCCACCGCAGGCTCGGCCGCTTCCGGCGCGCCCGGCGCCAAGGGCACGGCACCTTCCGGACCGGGAGGACCCGGCAGGGCGAACGCCCCGGCGGGGAAGGACGGGGGCGAACCAGCGCGCTCCGGTACGGGCGCGTCCGCGGCGGCCTCGGCACAAGGCGCCGATGCGGAGACGGTCACGATCGATCGGACGTCCGCACCGAAGCAACCGGAGACTGGTGGCGCTTCGAAGCCCGGCCCCGCACCCAGCCAGTCGGGCGAAGCGCGCACCGTGGTGATCAAACGGGACCAGACGCCGTCCGGTCCGACGCGGAGTTCCGCGCCGGGCGTCGCCCCCGCAGCGGCGTCCACCTCGAAAGAGGCTGCGGCGCAATCGAAGCAGGGCACAACAACGCCCGAATCCGGACCGGCGGCCGCGACCGGGGCTGCGCCGCAGCCCACCGGAACGGCGCCACGGGCATCGTCCGAGACCGCAGCGGGTGATTCCACTTCGCCCGGCTCCGACGCGGACACCGCGGCGCCTCCGCAGGGCACTGAAGGCGCGACCGTCGTGATACGCAAGCCGCAGCCGCCGGCCGGACCGGCGACTCCGGCCGAGGAGTCCACCCCGGGTGATCAGCGAAATCCGCCCGGTTCGGAGGACGTGACCATGGCGATGCCGGTGGTCGGCCTGGACGACGCGAAGACCGTCGCGCTCCCCATCCAGCGCCCGGCCGACGGTGGCAGGCCGGGAACCGATCGGGTGGTCGCGCCACCGGCGGGACCGGTTCCGATCACGAAGCCTCCGAGTACGCCCCGTCCGGCTTCCGGTCCGAAGCAGCCCGGCCCGCACGGACCATCCGCGCCGCCGCAGCACGGACCCGGAGTCGAGGAGACGCGCCCGTCGCCGCAGCGCCCCCAGGGCAGGCCGCGACAGGTCGCGACGGCTCCGTCACCCGCGGACGTCCAGCAGACCGTGCCCGCGCAGTCGATGTCGGGGCCGCGCGCGCAGCAGACCCGGCCCGTCGCGCCGCCGCAGCGCATACCCGCGGCTCCGCAGGGCGCCGGGGCGTCCGCCACCACGCCCACTCGGAACAACCGCGTGCTGCTCATCGCGGGCGGCGCGGTCGTGCTGGTGGTCGCGCTCGTCGCGGTGATCGTGTCGCTCGTCACGATGTCCGGCGACGACTCCCCCGAGGCTCAGGTACGCAGCGCGATCACCAGCTACACCGACGCGCTGAAGACCGGCGACCTGGAGGCACTCCGCTCCACCACGTGCGGTCCACTGCACGACTTCTATCAGGGCATCCCGAGCGATCAGTTCGCCGGCGTGCACAAGCTGTCGATGGAGCGGAAGAACATTCCGGTGGTGGACAGCATCGACGCCATCCGCATCACCGACGCCACCGCCATCGCGCAGGCGACGGTGTACACCGAAGCCGACCCGGCGAAGCGCTCCGCACGCACCTTCGACCTGCAGCGCACCGACGACGGATGGAAGGTCTGCGACCCGCCCGGTAGCACCCAGTAACCGCTCGGCAGCGTGATAGCCGACACGCATCGATGCCGGTCGCGCGCGTCACACACACCTGGTCAATGGTCCGGTTCAGCAGTAGCATGGCCCGGATCATGAGCAGGGAACAGACGATGGCGCGGCCGGATATCGACGTCGTTCCGGTGACGCCGACCGGACAGCGATTCCGGGTGCGGGACCATTACGAGGTCGGCCGGGAGAAGGTCCGGGAGTTCGCCCGCGCGGTCCAGAACCACCACCCGGCGCATCAGCGTGAAGACGACGCACGCGCGCTCGGGTATCCGGGCATCATCGCGCCGCCGACCTTCGCCTCGGTGGTCGGGATGACCGCGACCAGGGCGCTGCTCGACGCCGTGCTCACCCAGTACGACCTCTCCCAGTTCCTGCAAACCGACCAGGTCTTCGAGATCTACCGGCCGATCCTGGCCGGCGACCGGGTGCGCAGCGAGATCGTCATCGAGTCGATCCGCCAGTTCGGGGACAACGACTTCATCGTGGTGCGCTTCTCGCTGAGCAACCAGCACGGTGAGGTCGCCATCGTCGGGTCGACCACGATCGTCGCGCGCCGCGGCGCCGAGGTCGACGCCACCCTGGACGACGTGGTCGAGAACATCATGATGCACGGGCGCCCGATCGACGCCGACGCGGCGGGAGCCGATCTCGCCCACACCGACGTGCTGGTGCCGCTGGGCGTCGGCCCGTTGGTCGAGCCGGCCGAACACTCGCGCACGGCCGTGCACACGCTGCCCGCGTTCGACCAACTCGCTCCGGGTGATCAACTCCCCGAAGGCGCCTTCCGGCTGACCCGCGGTGACCTGGCGAACTACGCGGGCGTGTCCGGCGACGCGAACCCGATTCACTTCAGCGACCACGCCGCACAGTTGGCCGGGCTGCCGACCGTGGTCGCGCACGGCATGCTGACCATGGGCTTGGCCGGTGGCTATCTCACCGCCTGGCTGGGCGATCCGACCGCCATCCAGAAATTCAGCGTGCGATTCTCCGGCTTCGTTCCGGTCGCCGCCGACGCAGCGAGCACGGTCGATTTCACCGGCCGGATCAAGTCGCTCGACCCGGCCGCGCGCACCGCGACCATCCTGCTCGGCGGCTCCTCCGAAGGGCGCAAGCTGTTCGGTCGCGCGGTGGCCGAGGTTCGGCTGCGCTAGCGCGCGCGGATCACTCGCTCACGACCGAGTGCATCAGGTAGACGTTGTAGTCATTCCAGGTCGACATGGTGAAGTAGAGGTCCGATCCCGAGGACCACGGGTGGATGAACCCGCCGTACAGCTCCGGATAGGTCAGCGCCGACACCGTCGGCGTCCCCTCCGACCACACGCCCTGCGGTGAGTCCGCCTCCCGGACGACGATGGCCGCCTTCGTCGTATCCAGATAACTCATCTGCCATACGCTCCGGGCCGCGTCGTAGCGGACCGACAGCTCACCGACGGTGCCGTCCACGATCGGCGTAGCCGAGCCGAAGCCGCCGACCGGGGTCCAGACGCCGTCCTGCCAATACTGGTAGGCGGTGGTGTTGAGCAGCTGGTCCTCCGGCACCCGAGCCAGTCCGACCGCGCCGAGGCGGGTATTGGGCGTGCCGAACATGTAGACGAAACCGCCGTGCGGGACCATCGCGCTCACTTGGAAATTCGCCACGCCGAAGATGTTGTCCCAGCGGGCGTGCGGATCCTTCGTCCAGGTCTGGCCGTGGTCGTCGGAGTAGGCGATGCCGCCGTAGTTGGTGAAGAACGTGCCGGGCAGGCTGTTCCAGGTCCGAATCGACATGTAGCTGAGGTACTGTCGCCCGCCGAGTGCGAAGCCCGAGGTGGGAATGGTGGTGACCTCGACATTGTCGAGCTTGCGGCTGGACAGCACCTCGGCCGCGTGGCAGCGGTCGTCGGTGACCATGCGGTCGAAGGTCACCCCGTCGGCGAGATCGCGGTCGGTGCTGAAGGCGAGTACGTTGCTGCGCCAATCCAGCCCCATGCCGCCCGGCGGATGGAAGCCGCGCCCGACGGTGTCGCCGAACGCGGTCGCGATCTCGCCCGGTGCGCTCTCCCACATGATGCCGAGGTCGGTACCGTCCACCTGCCACCGCTTGTCGGTGCGGTTCACCGAGTTCGCGCCGGTCAACTTCGCCACCTCGCGGGCGGGGCCCAGGCGCGGCGCGGGCCGGGCGGGTGACTGCGCCGCGGGTTCGACCGGCGGCCGCACCGGCGCGGGCGGCGGCGGCACCTGGCCGGGGTCGGGACCGGGGCCGGGGATCGCGAAGTGGAACGGCTTGGGATTCAGCAGGATCTCCGGAATTCCGAGCCGACCGGCGAGACTCGGCGGCGCGCCGGGCAGATCGGTGAGATCGGGACAGGGGCTGGCGCACGGGTCCGGCGGAAGCTCCATCCGCGTCCGCTTCGGCGCGGGGTCCGGCGCCTGTGCCGGAAGCACGGTGACCACCGGATAGGGAATCGGCACCTCCAGCGTTTTCGGCACCAGCGGCTCGTGGGTCGCCACCGGGTCGGTCGCGCACGGCCCGATCCCCGCCGGGCCGTCGGCCGCTTCCGGCGCCGCCACGGCAGGCCCATCGGCGTAACCGAGCAACCCCGTACCGACCACGATCGCACCGACGGCGGCCAGCATTCGCATCGCCATAGCAAACCTCTCGAAATCCATTGCGGACACGAACCTTGCGGAGACGAACCAGCGGAACGACACTACCCCGTTCGACTTTCGAAAACCGGCCGACCGACACGCCCAACTAAAAGGATCCCGCCACCACCGAACAACCCGCCCCATTCGAACCCACCACCGCAAGCACCCCCGGGCAGCCCGTCATACAAGAACTGCACCGAGGTTCGTAACGCGGGCAAGGCTCCGCTGTTGCGCGGACAGCCGGGCTACGCCCCGCACCTGGACCGGGACAGCGACGGAATCGCCTGCGAGTGAATCGCACCGGCGCACCGGCCGCCGCGGGAGCAGGATGGAAGGCGTGACCAAGTCAGTTCTTCGCGTGGCACCCGCGATCGGGGCGGTGCTGCTGGCGGCCGGAGCGAGTGCGCTCGGGCCGTCGGCGGCGTCCGCCGTCCCGTCCCCTGCCGTCGTGATCGCCGGACCGCACGACGACCATCCGATCCCGCACAATCGGTCCGGGCCGAAAGGCGACAGCGAGCGCCCCGAGGAATCCGATGAGCGGTCGCCGGAGATCTACACCGATTGCGACCAGGTGCGCGCGCAGGGCGCCGGGCCGCTGTATCGCGGGCAGCCCGGTTTCAACGCGCATCTGGACCGGGACGGCAACGGAATCGCCTGCGACTAGCGCAGTGCCTGGAAGGTCAGGATCGTCCCGCCGATCCGGATCTGGTCGCCGTCGGCGAGCAGCGCTCCGCTGTCGACCGGATTCTCGTTGACGAAGACGCCGTTGGCCGAATGCAGGTCTTTGATGAGCAGGCCGGCGCGGCTCGGCATGATGTGGGCGTGGTAGCGGCTGGCCCGCGGATCCTCCAGCACCAAGTCGTTGTCGGTCATCCGGCCGATGCGCAGACCACCCTGAGCGATCGCCACCACGCGACCGTCCGGCATCCGCAACTGGCCGCTGCGCACCGCGCGCGGCATCTCGGTGACCGTCTCGGTCATGGCCGCGGCCAGGCGCTCGACCTGCCGGAGTTCGACCGTGCTGAGCGGCTCCTGCCGCAGTACGCGCTGCTCCAGATCGGCCAGCGCCGGTCCAGGGTCGATGCCGAGTTCGTCGGCGAGCACGCCGCGCACCTTCCGGCACGCCTCCAGCGCGTCCGCCTGACGTCCGGACAGATACAGCGCGCTGATCAGCTGTCCCCACAGCGGTTCGCGCAGCGGGTGCTCGTTGGTCATCGCGACCAACTCGCCGATCACCGAGGACGCGCGCCCGCAGGCGATCTCGGCGTCGATCCGGGCCGAGGCGGCCAGCAGCCGCTCCTCGTCCATGGCGGTGGCGAAGCCGTCGGCGAACTGCAAACCGGCCAGATCGGCCAGCGCCCGGCCGCTCCACTCCCGCAGCGCGGTGCCGAACAACTGCGCCGCCC